>JAFKGL010000016.1 GCA_017307065.1 Candidatus Paracaedimonas acanthamoebae | reverse complement strand
ACAGAAAGATTTTTAGTTAAGATTCTTGAGCAACAAGAGATTCGTATTGCTCAAGAAAGCATCAGTGAACACATAAGAGCAAAAGAGTTATTAGAGAATAGAGAAAATACAAATTCTCAGAGTAATCAACAACCAAAACCAGACCAAACACCCATTGAAAGAATCAAGTTACTTATCCAAGAGCAAAAATTTGCACGCACGCCGGCTGAGAAAGAACAGGCAGAAGCCAAGTTAAAGGCATACGCCCAAGAGTTCTATAAGCAAGATCCAACTTTTAAAAGCATCAGGGATAAAGATATTGAATTGACCAAGCAGATTAGGACTGTCCTGTTTGAGGAAAATAGGAGCAAGCAAATAGTTAAAAGTTATGAAAGATAAGATGGTATTCTATAGGTAATTAAAGAAGAGAAAGTGTTACCCCCATACTATCTCTTTTATGTTTAAAGCCTTATTGCCTAGTATTAGGGAATTAATCTAATGCTACCTATTTGCTACTTAAGGCAATTTTAAAATTTTATCCTGAGATTGTAAGTATTTGAATTTACTGGTGCCGGATGTCGGATTCGAACCAACGACCTACTGATTACAAATCAGGCGGCTTGATCATCTATCAAAATTGATATAAGCCTGTAAAGCTATATTTTTAGACATTCTTTTAAATTTTCCTTTCTTTTTACATTTACCAAAATTGGCCTCATTTTATTTTTATTGCTCCCCATATGCTCCCCTTTTTCTCTTTCGTTTCTCTCTTATTACTGTTATTGTAAGGTACTATAAATTATAATGAGCTAAGCAATGACATCGCAATCAATCAATAAAATAAAACTGACAAAAAGAGCCGTTGAAACAGCTGCTCCTCACCCGACAAAACGCCTTTTTTTATGGGACACCGAGGTTACAGGATTCAATCTGAGAATTTATCCTACTGGACGCAAGACTTACTTTCTACAGTATCGTAATGAATTTCACAAAACTCATAAAATTAAAATAGGAGTTCATGGCAATCTTACGACGGAAGAAGCCCGTGAGAAAGCAAGGCAACTCTCATTAAGAATTAGCTTAGGCGAAGATCCAGCTACAAATAATAAAGAGAATAAAAGAAAGTGTACTATGGCAGATCTTGCTAAAGAATATCTTGAATTACATGCTAAAATAAGCAAACGTAGTAAAAGCGTTAAAGATGATATGCGTATGATTTCATCTGTCATATTACCAAAGTTTGGGAAGCAAGATATTGGAGCCATTACATCACACGAGCTACAAAAATTACACAGGGATTTGAGAGAGACGCCTTATCATGCAAATCGCGTGAGATCCTTACTAAGTAAGATGTTCAACCTTGCCAAAGAGTGGGGCTGGCGCGCAGATAACCCAGTACTTAATATAGAAAAATATCAAGAAGAGAAACGCGATCGGTGGCTTAATGATGAAGAGTTACAGCGCCTGTGGGCAGTATTAGATAAGTATAACTATCACCTAACAACTTATGTCTTTAAATTATTGCTTCTTACAGGCGCAAGAAAAGGAGAACTTCTCCAAGCGACATGGGATCAATTTGACCTTGAAAAAGGCATTTGGACAAAACCTTCTCATTTAACTAAGCAGAAAAAGAAAGAGCATCTTCCTCTTTCAGAAAATGCTATTGATGTTATTAACGAGCTTATACACTTCAGGAAAGAATATTCTCCATATTTGTTCCCAAGTAAGATAGAGGGGCAGCCTTTACAAGAAATCAAAACATTTTGGAAAAAGGTTATAAAAGAAGCAAACCTTGAGAATGTTCGTATTCATGATCTTCGTCACACTCATGCTTCTCATTTAGTTTCAGATGGCTTGAGCTTATCCATTGTTGGTAAGCTACTAGGACATACTCAGGCAGCAACAACTCAACGTTATGCCCATATAGCAAATGAGCCTTTAAGGAAAGCGACAAGTTTATTCGGGGATAAGCTTAAGAAACTCACCTCAAAAGAGATATTTAATTCATAACACAAGTGTGAAAGTTTGATATTGATACAACTCTCCATATGCTCACTCTTATATAGCAAACCATAAGATAAAGTTTATTGTGGCTATTTAAAGGCGGCTTGCAGCAATTCGATAAATTAGATTCTTATCCCTCTTACCTACAGCAATGACTTGTACTACCACGCGATCATCATAAACACGGTAAACAAGGCGGTAGCCAGCAGAACGCAGCTTAATCTTATAACATCCTTCCATATTAATAAGCTTGTTTTTAGGAATATGAGGTTGCTCAAGAATTTTAGATAGCTTGGCTTTAAAGAATTGTTGTAAATCTGGAGAAAGCTTATCCCACTCTTTCTTAGCAGATTCTAGAAAGGTTAGCTTATAGGGCATCTAAATCAACAGAAACTTCTTTTTCAGCAGCGCGTGCTTTAACAAGCTCCACAAGCTCCAGATCTTCTAAGGCTTCCATGATACGCTCATATGTCTTGGCTGGAATACAATAGAAGACAGGCTCATTTCGATTAAGGATTGCCAGGGGTTCTCCATGGCTACTTGTCACTGTTCCCATAGGATTTCTTTTAAGTTCACTAATGCTCGCAGTTAGATTTGAATAAATGGGATGTGTCATGATAGTGCCTTTAACCAACATTATTAATAGTATTATAATAGCACTTTTAAAAGTCTAATTAAAGATTATTTGTTGGCACCTTATAAGAAATAGAAACTGTTGGTAGACCATTTGAAAAAGCAAGGTTACCCGTTTGTTTCTTGTGGTGATTTTGGTGTTTTATACGGTTTCTTGCTTTTAATAGCGTTGAGTACTCTATCAAGCTTTTCTTGAGCATAAGCTTTTTGCTCAGGGGTGATTTCTTGAACGTGATTGCCTTCTAGATCATATCGATTTGTGCTATTAATGACGGTTTTAAGATAATGGATGTTGTTCGTATAAAAGGTCAAAGCATCTCTTAGTTTTGCCTTAGAGGGGGCTTGGTCTTTTTCAAGAAAGGGAAAGAGGTCTTTATCAATATTAAGCTTAAGAGGCTTTAGTTCATTTTGATTAAAGCAAGAAGGGAATTGTTCGTAAAGCCATGCTAGGGTTACTTTAATTCCTTCTCTCTTCTTTTGCCTTGCTTCTCGTTCTTTTTGGGCTTGTTCCTTTCCTTCTCGGCGTTTCTCTTTCTCTGCTTGCACATGCAGCGGTTTGAGCGCTTGAAAGAGCTGGGTTTGCTTTTGCAAGCTTAAAGGTTGTTTTAATGTAAGCTTGGGTTTATCGGTCATTTATGATCCTTTTTGTTTCTGGTCCTTACTATGAAAAAGTAAGACAGGAAAAAATATCTAATGCATTCAGTATATTTTATTTATAACTTTGAAATTGATACATATCTATACACTTATTATAAAATTTGTAATGTAATAAGACTGATTGTTATTTCTTTTCTTTCTCGTGAAGCACAAAAGAGGCTTCAGCTTTTATTTCATGAGTAAGCTCCCCTTCATAAAATTTCTCTAAACTTGTAAAATCACTTGAAATAACCCCTACAACATCTTTTAGTGTTTCATGTTCAGACGAAAATTTAACTTTCCCAAAGAAAGCTAAGTCCTCATGGTCATCCTTATGTTTGCTAATGGTTACAATATGTTTAAGAGAGAGCTTGTCGCTTACCCAAAATGCTGTTTTAAATAATTCTTGGTAAAATCGCTTTGCGAGTTGCTCAAATCTCTCTATATCCTCATGAATGTCACTATCCTCTCTGAGATGAAAGGCAACACCAGTGATACCTAGTGCTATGCATGACTTGCTTGTGCGTATTGACGATAAAGTGGCCTTTCCGCAGATGCCTTCCTCGTCACCAATAAATAAAAGATGGAGATCATTTTTGAGTAACGTTTTTGCATCAAAATCCTCAATAGACTTAAGGGCAAGGTGATCAAAGTTGATAAGCTCGTCTGCAGCAACTATTTCCCAGATAGATTCATGAAATTTATGGTCTTTTATAATACAAAACATTTTGTCCCTCTATTTTAATGTTTCTTACGGTTCTCTTTTCAGGATTCTCTTAATGAAAGTTGCTTAACTGCTACTCCCCTGCTTATAAGCCTCATTAAGTAGTTCGCATTCATGCAAGGCCGCATCCATAAAGAGTTGTTGTATTTCTGTTTTTTCTGCTTCAGAGATTGTTTGAATTAAAGAATCAAGCATTTCTATAATCCGCATGGTTTGATCTTCTGCGTTTTGCGAAATGCAATGCTCAATAAATTTCTTATAAAGATGTCCATACGTATTTAACTTTAAGCAGCGCGTACTTAATTGAGAGGTAAGCCAAAAACGAGGCAAAATGGCTGTAAGGAGTGGCAGGAATAATCTTTTGGCAGCTAATCTACTGAGAAAATTCCTATACTCATGACTAGTAATGGATGCCTGATCCGACTTTAATTTAAGGTTGCCCAGCAGAATGCTAAAATCACCTGCTTTCATAAGAGCAAAATGTGCACTTTGCACAAATGTAGTGTTAGTGCACTTTGGATAATTCAGCTTTGATAGAAAAAGCAACTCTTTGGAAAAATGATACCAAATATGCTCTTGTTGGCTTAAGAAAAATACAAATTTAGATTCTTTTAAGGTTCCGTTGAATAAGTACTCATAAAAAGGATGGTTAAGAACAGCCTTATGAAGATATTGAAGAGGATTCTCTACCATACTTAGGAAAGGCGAACTTAAGTCCTTTAGGTTTGAAGGATTATCCATGGCACTTTCCTTTCAATGTCGAAAGGGCACCACTTTTTCTGAGAGCTTGAAATTTACGGTTATTCCCCGAACAATAAAAAATCAGGGGTGGCATCTTATCATGAATTTGTGCTATAGTACGCATGTACACGTATCCTCATGGTTATGTGTTGCTGAAAGCCCGCGTTGGACGACGAAATCTAAGCGCGGGTTTTTCTTTTATTTTTTTATTTCTTGATGGTTATTGCCTGAACCCCCTTAAAGAAGATCCAGCAGCCCGAAGGCCACTGGATTGAGTTAACAGGGAGACTACAGGAGGAATGTTGCTCTCCTCACCATTGGACACCTGGGGGGTACCAAATTTTTTTATACTTCTTGCATTAAGTGAAGCTTTCATTTCTCTATGTCTAATAAAAGAGATAGAAGGGAGAAGAGCCTTTAGCTTCTCTCGACCTTCTATGGTTGGCGTGGGAGGAACGCCAAACTTGTTTTCATTGTTCTTAGAAGTCCTCTGTTGGGGGTAAGAGAACCTAGATAGCTCAAGGCTATTAGATTTTCTCTGGGGAGGGACTAGGTAACAAATTAATAATATTATTTTATCTGTAAAAGAATTATTCGTTCTAATTAATGATAGGCTGTGTTTGTCAACTGAAATTAAACTGGAGCTGAGAACAGTAACTAAGCTATTAGGCAGATTTTTATTGTTGCAAAAATCATAAACCATATTTCCCTACCCCTGATTCCTACCCTATAATTATGTTACCTTCTGCTCAAATTCCCTGTTCTTCTAGGTAACTATCCATAGCTACCATAGAATGATATTCATTTCAAGAATATTTTTATGAGAGATATACAATTTTCAAATATCATTATGTTAAATTGATATCGCATAAATTTGTTTATTCTGCTAATTACAAGGTATGGTTCTTACTTTCCCTATGTATATGAGTATTAATGTTAGATTTATCAAAGCTTAGATTATTTTACTGGGTTGCTAAATATGGAAGCTACACCAAAGCAAGTAAAGAAATAGCTCTAAGCCAACCTTCATTAGTTCGTCAGATGCAAGCTTTAGAAGAGAGTTTGGGATGTAAATTATTTAATAGGCATTTTCGTGGAATTTCTCTTACTCAAGAAGGAGAGAAATTATTTGAAACTACAATAAAAATTCTAGCTCAAGCAGATGCACTAGAACAATCGTTAAAGCAAACACAAGAACCCATTAAGGAAACTCTAAAAATAGGGACTACAACTGGAATTTCTGCAGATTGGCTTGTTAGGTTTATCCCAAGCTTTGTTGAACTATATCCTCACATTAAGTTAAATGTATTATCATATACTACTGATTTTGACTTAGATAAAAACAATATAGACGCAGCCATACGCAACAAGATTGAAGGTGAAAAGGACTTAATTCAAAAACATTTATATACTTTTGAGTTTAAGCTATATGCAAGCAAAGAATATTTAAAAAAATACGGATATCCTCAAATACCAAAAGATTTAGATAATCATCGGTTAATTGGGTTTGCTGATGATGAAAAAGTGATGTTTCAAGAAGTTGATATTCTTTTACAAGGCGATACAATCGATCAAAAGAAAAGAAATTATTTTATAACAATTAACTCTAACATTGCGGAATTCAAGCTTGCAGAGCAAGGGGTGGGGATTGCTAGTATATGGCCAGGACTAAGTTTACTTAAAGACTCAAGCTTAGTTGAAGTCCTGCCATCAATGAAGAGTATGTCTATTGATATCTATTATATATATCATAAACATGTGTATAATACTGAAAAAGTTGAATTATTATACAATCATATTAAGAAAGCTCTTCATGATGGCAAGCTTGATCTTTAGATTATTTATTGAATATTAGGAATATTTTACTTTGATTGATTCCTAAAGTCTCACGGCTAACTTTTTTCATAATTCTATTTCCTTAAATTAATAAGTTATACGATTTAACTTATCTATTAAATATTAGAAATATTTTACACTGGTTGACTCCTAAGCTCTCACGATTTATTTTCTTCATATCTATATCTCCTTAAATAAACAAGTTAATGATTTATTAACTTATACAAGTATTAACCTATAATTTAATTAAATTTTTAGTCAAGTTTATTTGGTGTATTATTTATTTAATATTTTTTCTAATTTAGGCGATATAGCTACTTTGTCTCCATGACCAATTGAAATATAGAATACAGGAGCAACATCTCCCCCAGATATCTTTAAAAACCTTGAAACTTCGGTATCACGAAACCAAGCGCTTATCCAAGTTCTTAATCCTAATGCTGTTGTATTCAAAAGAAGGGTCTGCGATAAGTGGCCTGCATCTAAGTATACATCCTTATATGAGCGAGAGTGACAATATTTTGTCCATACTTTTTCAAAGTGAGCGACTAGGAAAATCCCTACAGAACACCCTTCTGCAAAAAATTGTCCGCACAACATATTCCTTATATCATCATAACTTATGCTGTGGTTAATTAAAGTTAGGCAATGCTTGATAACATTGTAATGATAAATGCCAGCAGGTATTTCTTCTACATTCATAACAATTAGGTAAGCTTCGATGGGGTGAAGTGCTCCCCCAGAGGGTGAAGACTTACGATAGCCCGATTGCTTAAAGCCCTTAGCTTGTAACTCTTCCCAATTCCCATGAATAACTCCAAAACTAGTGTACATGAGAGTACTAAGCTGTTCTTTTGTGATACTTTTTCCATTAAACGAGCGGCTAGTCATTCGCTGCTCTTCTACATCCCAAAGGCTTATAGCCTGCAGAGCACTTAAATTAGGGGCAGGTAAGCTTACTTCTTCTCCAACATATTCAATAAAACTATTTTTAAAATCATCTTTTATGGTTTCGCAAAGCTCAAGGTACCACTCAACCCATGCCTCCTCACTTAATGACTTGCCACCATCAATGTCTTGGGTACCAATATGATAGATCTTTGAGAGCTCGTCCCATTTCCAATTGAAAGCTGGATAGGCTTCTGTTTGTATTAGTTTCTCCTTGAGAAGTTCTTTGTCTATTTCTGATAAAGTTGCTACTTTTAGTCCATGAGAGATCTGGATGAGTCTCTTTAAATAAAGCTCTTCAATTTCAAGTTGGACATGATTTTTATAGTCCCAAACAATGACTTTTCCCTCAATAATAAGCAAAAAGATGTACGGATTAAGATATAAATTTATAAGATTATCAGGCTTAGCAGGTATCTTTGACAAAATTGATTTCTCCATAAATTGCTTTTATTTTGTAATAAATACATTTTTAGAAAAATTTTACAAAAGATATTTGTTTTATGCAGATCTCTAAAACAATTTTTTCAAGCAGTTTATTTATACATGCTTAATAAAATTATAGTGTACGAAGGAATATTTTAATTTCCTGCCACATCTATCTGTCAAAATGATTAAGATAATGCATCTATTTTGTGAATCTACAGAGAACTGATTTAGCTGATTCAATACATGGGTATACATCTATTACTTAACTAAAGGTTACAAGTGAGTTTAACATCTGCTTCTTATGGTGTGTTGTTAGAAGATAGTATTCATGAAAATGGGGCAATAACGTAGTATGAATTAGAGTATGAGCAACTAATTTGCTTGGTAAAGAGAATTGGTGGGGGTGATCAAAGTGATCTTTTAGCTTTCCCTGTTAAACTTGGTTTTTATTATCATCTAAAGCTCTCTCCCACAGCTCATGATAAAGATCTTTAGCGGCGGCTATGGCAGCCCCCTGCTGCCTTAAGTAGCTTTAGCTTATCAAAAAGAATTTCAAATTTTCAAGGATAAAAGCATGCATGGCCTTTTATTTTTGTGGCTGATTTTTTACACGACAGTTTATGGAAAGCTTGCTTTATCAAAGCTTACCTTCATTGAACACCTCCCCTAGATACGCTCAACCAGTCCTTGTTTTGCCCACCTGCTTTTGTTTCTGATCCCTTTTAATACGCCTGTGTGTCTAAACCTTTCATGTCATTCATCTTTCCTTTGTTGGGACTCAACCACTCTCTGACCTTTTGCTTCATGGCTTTAGCCTTGGCGTGTCTTTTTTCAAGCATCTTCCGACGCTAAAGCGACTCCCGAAAAGAAGCTTGAAAAACGCCCCTAGCGCCAAGGCTTCTTCAATCCATGAAAGGTCGAAATGGTTTCGACCCCAACTCAAAGGAGAAAGTGAAAATGAACAAATCAAACGCCAAGAATATGCAAGGCAAAAAAAGAGCAATAACTCAGCCAAAATTACAACACTATGATCTGACATTTGTGCTTCAAGATTGGAATATAGAATCAGGCTGCTCATTAGCTAGAGCACTTGAGTTTATCTCTAAGAAAGCAAACTCAAGCGAAGAAGAGCGAGTATATCTCAATATCTCTATCTGTAGCTTAGGAGATTGGATTTATCAATATTATGAATTCTTGAATTCATTTGAATCTTCATTCACAGAGCCTGAGGTTTATTATGACGCTCTTCCTCAAGAACCTTTCCTCAAAAATGAAACCCAGATTAGTCCAGCAGAGCTTAGTAAAAGCTGGCAATTGTCTTATCCTAATAAAAGAGCAATTATGCATATTCATAAGGCGCTGCTTTTAACAGATATAGATTACCTTTCTCACCTCAAAAAAGCTCAACGGTATCTTTGCCGTCACTTCGAGAAAGTTTCTGAAAAGACTCACTCAGTTAAGCAATAAATTACTCAGGGGCTTCGTCCCCTGTTTATTTTTTTTAAAGCAGTAGTTTCAGCAAATCCTATTTTTCCCTTAAGGGCGAGATAGCTATGCGAATAGTCATCTGTTTCCTGAAGCAAGGATCTTAATTCCAAGAGAGCACCAAAGAGGGCATGCACTTGATCTTTACATTCAATATCTTTTTGAAGGTCAGTGCCGATTTCAATTGAAAATTCATCCAAGAGTCCTGCTTTCTCAAGCAACCCCCCGGCTTGTATCAACGTCCTTGTCCTAGCTTTCCTGAGAGCAGAATGAATAAACATTGCCTCAGTTTCTTCTTTTCTTTTTAAGCGTTGAATAACAAGCCTTACATGCTTAATTTGTTTGTGATGCGTTTTGAGAGGGACGAAAGGAAGTGGCCTTTTGCAACCACATCTCTTTTAACTTCTGAGATTTATTTTCCCAGGCATGCGAGACAAGCCCGACAACAAGCTCAGGCGAGTACTCTTCTCCTAAAATCTTATGGAACTTTCTATAAAGCATGAGGGCTTCTTTTGTCTCCAGCTCAGCTTCTTTTCTCTTTAGAAGTTCAATTTTATTTCTAATCAAATTAATGTTTTTCATATATGTTTTTCTCCTAAAATCTATAGTGTTCTTTCTTGCCAAAAGGGAGAATTCATCTCCCTTGTAAATCCCGCTTTTTCCTTTGTAGTAAGCAGTTAATAGCATATTATAGAGAACGGAATTCTGCAAGTCTTAGCGGCAAATTTTATACGACAAGCGCGCAGATATGTTGCAATAAAATTGCAACTCTTCGCTTTGGTGCATGCACCCTAGTTTGAACACAATGAAAGGAACAAAAACACAAATATGGCCTTAGCACATGGTCGCTTAAAAATGATCTCTCGTTCTAAACGAAATACAGTGCGAGCACTCGCCTATCGCACAGGGTGCAAAATTTATGACCCTCGTACTGGCGAACTCATGACCACGCGCAAGAAAATGTATGAAGTACAGCATGTGGAATTATTGTTACCTAAGGATTCGCCAGAATGGGCTTTAAATTTAAGAAATCTTATAGAAGCTGATCGACAAAAAGGGGTGCAGAAGTTCTCGGATATTGTGGAAGCAGCCGAGAAAAGAAAAGACGCCCAGGTCTATCGAGAATATGAATTTGCTCTCCCTCATGAATTTACTGATGAGCAATGTATAAAATTAGCGAACGAGTTTATTCAAGATCAGATGTGTGGCCAAGGTATGGCTGTGCTTGCTAACTTTCATTTTGATGTTGATGAAGACACAGGGGAGAGGAAGCCCCATTGCCATGCTTTAATGCTCACTCGAAGACTGACAGAAAAAGGATTATCATTAAAAAAAGAAGTTGCGTGGAATCGAAGAAGTCTGGGAGCAGAGCTTAGGGAACAGCTTGTTGCTTACACAAACTTTCATCTTAAGATGTATGGTTTTGATGAAAGGCTGGATCATCGTTCTTATACTGAAAGAGGTATTGAGATTGAGCCTCAGCCTAAGCGGGGAACAAACATTAAAGCAGCGGAGTTTAGAAAGGGAAATAACCTGGAAGATCTCTTCTCAACCGTCACGACAGAAAAAGCTATTGCCTTCCGAGAAACAAAGCTGAGGAATGTCTGCCGTCTTATCAGAAATCCTGACATTGTTCTTCGGGATATTGTCAGCAAGCATCATGCAACATTTATGTGGGGAGATGTTGAGAAAGTTCTCAATCGTTATATTGATGATAAAGACCTGTACAAGCAAGTTGAGCAGAAGCTCAAATCTTCAAAAGAACTCTTATTGCTTAGGTATGATACAATTAAACACAAGGATGGAACCATTGAAGATCACTCCATCTACACAACAAGAACAATGCTTGAATCTGAAATGAATCTCGTGCAATTGGCTGAAAGACTCAATAAAGCAAAAAGCCATGAAGTTAATAAAAATACTGTCAATGCTGTGATTACTCGATTTGACCAGAAACTTTCAAAGCATGGTGGTCTTTCTTCTGATCAAAAGAAAGCACTACATCATATAACATCTTCTGATCAGCTTTCCTGCATTGTGGGATATGCTGGTGCTGGGAAGACCACAGCTTTAGAGGCGGCTAAAGAAATCTGGGAGGCAGAAGGGTATAAGGTTTATGGCTTGGCGCCTACAGGACGGGCGGCACAAAATCTAGTGCAATCAGGTATCTCTTCACAAACACTTCACAAATTCCTCTACTCTCATAAAGAAGGAAGGTGCCAATATAAGGCTAACTCTATTCTTATTCTTGATGAAGCAGGGATGGTGGGTACAGAGAGATTTGATGAGTTTTTACAAGCTGTTGATGATTTAAAAGTGAAAGCCGTCATTGTGGGGGATGGGGCACAATTGCAGCCTGTTGAAGCGGGTCCTGCCTTTAGGCTGGTGACTGGGAAAATAGGGAGTTCACATCTTGAAAAAATCGTTCGTCAAGAAGAAGCATGGCAACAAAAAGCAACAAAGCTTTTTGGCATTCTTAAAACAACTGAAGCCTTACAAGAATATTATCAAAAGGGATATGTGCAGTTTATTGAAGAAAAGAAGATTCCAATTGCTGAACTCATTGAGACAAGAAATCATACGAAAATTGTTGAAACCTATAATCTCTCCCGTCGCATGGTGGGGAATATTTACCACTCAATGATTGAAGACCTTAAAGAAGCCAATCGTGAGGAGAAGAATCCCTATTATCATCTTCAGAGTCATAAAGACTATGCTCTTTATAGAGAATGGCACGATATCAAGATGGCGTGTGCTACCTATATGAGGAAAAACCTTGATCCATGTCGCCCTTATATGAAAGAGCTCGGTGTTGACCCTCAGTATTTTGCAGAACAGTTTGTTAATAAAGATCTGAGCCTTAAGGAACAAAAGCTTGAAGCAGCCCACTTAGCCTGTCTTTGGGAGCTCCCACAATTAGATCCCGACCAAAGGAAGCATATGTGTGAACTCAGAGAAGAGACCAAGAAAGCGCTGATTCAAGAATGGCATGCATCTTTTAAAGAAGACCCTCAGAAATCCCATCTTATGATGACCTATAGCAAGACAGATACAGCCAAGCTTAATGAAGAAGCGCGTCACCTCTTAAAGCAAGACGGCATGATATCTAAAGAGGAGTATCTTCATACCATCCATAAAGAAGATGAGGATGATTTTGGCGACAAAATTGTTACAAATGAAGAGAAGCACTTTGCCAAAGGTGATCGTATCCTCTTTTTAAGGAATGATAATGGTTTTGGGGTAAGAAATGGAACATTAGGAACCATTTTAGAAATTGATCGCTATAAGATCAAAGCCAAACTTGATCATACAGGTGATATCGTCTCCTTTGCTCCTAAGCTTTATCCTTACTTTGATCAAGGGTGGGCGGCTAACATTCATAAGTCTCAAGGAGTCACGGTTGACAGAGCTTTCTTGCTTGCCACCCATGAGACCTACAGTAACCTTGCTTATGTGGGAATGACAAGGCATCGAGAGTTTGTAAAAGTCTTTGGTTCTAAGCTTGATTTCTGGCGAGAGGAGATCTTCTTCAAACGGCTTTCTTCATCTCAAGAAAAGCTCTCAAGCTTGGATTATGTAAGAGACTATGATAATATAAATCTCCCAAACAAAAATTCAAAACTGCAGGAGATCCTTAATCGTCTTGGTAATGAGCTTCAGGCGATCCGCTTTGTGTCCAAACAAGCGTGGGAGAGTATTGCGGAGCGGTTTTTAGGGAAGCTTCCTGAGCAACAAGAGATTCGTATTGCACAACAAAGTATGAGTGAGCACATCAGGGCGAAAGAGTTATTGGAAGAACATGATACCGAAAATAATAAGCTTTATAAAAAGTATATTGAACAAGAGCACTCAATCAAAAATGCTTCCAACTCAACTACCACAAGAACATCTAAAAATCAAACTAATAGCACTGGGGTTCGCCAATCAACAGAGAAAAAAGACTTTAAGCAACCACTCTTTCCTCATAAGGTGGCTCAAGAGTCTCAAACGTTAGCAAGTGACAATCTAAAAGGACAACAGCAGCAGCAATTGGAGACAAAAGCAGAGCTAACAGGATTTGAAAGAATAAAGTCTCTCATTGATTCTCATAAGCTTGCTCGTACAGAAGCAGAACGTAAACAGGCTGAAATGATTCTCAAGCAGTATGCCCAAGAGCTTTATAAGCAAGACCCAACTCTTAAAAGCATTAGGGATAAGGATTCAGAAATAACTAAGCAGATTAGAGCCATTCTATTTGAAGAAGGTAGGAACAAGCTTAATGACAGGGAATATCAGAGATAACTCTAATTATAGGTAGTGCTTGTCCTTAATGGCTACCATTGATGGTAACTTGGAATAATTGGCGGTTGGAGTGGCGCGCAAAAGGAATGGTAATAATAGGAATAGAAATTTAGATATATCTAGCCCTTAACAAGGCATAAAAGAATGCTTATATAATAGGACTTAATTGAAGCTAAACATTGTTTAGGACGTTAGGACGCAAGAAAGCATCTATATAGATTTAATGATGAGTACTGGTATTATGAGCAGAACTCAGATCCATCTGATCATGCAGCTTTTTATGGATGTGCTCTATTAAGGCTGATACATTTTCTTTTTTGTCATCTTGTTGATGTAATTGTTGATGCAAGACCTCAAGAGGAGTTAAAGTGGTAGGTGTCCTGTTAATTTCTTGAAGATGATGTATTGTCCAATGTTGCCCATAGAGTTGTTGAAGTTGATCATACTCATCTGTATTATTTGTTGCCAAAGCTATATTATAAGAACAGAAAAAATGAAGAAAAAGAAAATTTATCATAGCGTTTATAGAGGAATGAATGTGCAACCTATTTAAGAGATACGCCATAATAAAATAACCCTTTGTTTATGAAATATATTTTCACTATATATCACAAATAAACTGATATGTGAATATTTTTATTAAAATTAATATTTCGCTTATTGTTTAATCATTAGTTTTTAAAAGTAATTATTGGATTTTGATCTCATTACATATACTTAACAGCTAAGAAATTAAATTTAATTTCTTAAGAAGTACCCATGTGACTAAATAAGATATTAACATCACTATAAGAGATAGGATTACACTCGTATAAAACCCAATGTTATTTTTAAGGAAATAGGGAAATACTAAAAAAAATGGTAGAGTGGATAGAACAAACCAAAAGGTACTATAAGAAAAATTTATAATGGGGGTGACTTCATTTGTTTCACTATAAATCCAAAAAATGCTTATGAGAGAGATTAAAGGTAAGGCATTAATAAGACCCCCAATTGTGTTATTAATTTTAGTTATCTCAGTAATTATTGTTATTAAAATAGCTGAGACTAAAATTTTTAAAACATACAGCATATTGTTGGTCCGCTCTTTATATTAAACCATGATAATCAATAATGATCATACTTCATTCATTCATAATAGTTAATAAGTTAAAAATTCTCTAAAATTAAAGGTTTAGAGGTTTGTTACATAGTACAAACCTACAAGCACATAATAAGAGTTATAAACTTTACAAACAAAAAAGATAAACTCTATCCATTGAAGGTTCTTATCCAGGTGGACATGTTAATTGTGCAAATTATAATAACTAATTTTTGAAATTATGTACGAAAATGGAGACTTAAAAATGAGAAAATATTTTTTAAAAACAGCACTATGCATAACAATTTAATGTCAAAATTATATTGTTATAAGGTCTGAGATAATAGAGGTAAGCATAAAGAAACATGCACTTAGATCCATAATTTTTAGGTTAATAAAGACTTTGAAAAAGATAAGTGGTAACTTATTTCGCGTTACCACTATCTATCCTCAAGTTAAGCTTTGTGAGATACATTAAATTAATGGGATGGATAGTATTAAATACATATCTTTATATTCAAAATACGGCTAAGGTCCCTAACCTGGTGCTCTTAAAGGAGAGTTTATGACAAAAGAACATCTACATCACACTCATCCAGAAGTTATCAAAAGACTTCGACGTGCTCAGGGACATCTTAGATCTACAATAGAACACCTTGAAGAAGGTCGTTCTTGTACAGATCTTGCCCAACAATTACATGCTGTTGAAAAAGCAATAGCAAATGCAAAAAAACTACTGATTCATGACCATATTGATCATTGCCTCGAACATTCGTCTGATACTTCTCCAAAAGCTATGCAGGCAATGATTACAGAATTTAAGCATATTTCTAAATATTTATAAATAAACTAACGCAGATATGATTTTATGGCCTCAATAAGCTCTTCTTTAGCGTGTACAATATCTGTTTCATGAGAAGAATCACGAATATGGTTGCGAATATGATCTTCTATAACTTCTGACATCAATCCATTTGTTGCACCACGAATTGCAGCAACTAAATGAAGAATTTCTGTGCATCCTTTTTCAACTTCTAAAGCGCGTTCAATTGCTTCAATTTGACCTTTAATGCGACGTACACGATTCAAAATTTTTTTCTTTTTCAGTATGATATGGCTCATCATTTCTCCAATAAATTCTATACCATGATAATATAGGTAGGTATATTATATCAATGGTTAAGTATTGATTTAAATCAATAGGTTGAGTAATTTTTTTCAAAATATTAAAAATTTATAATTAAAAAATATTGAAATTTTTTCTTGATATATAGTATACCCCCCTATATTATTTTAGAAAGTTAGAATTGGTAAACGACATAACTACTGTTCAATTGTCGTAGGAATAGGCATATTGACACATCATATCCACCAGGATAGGATAGTGGTTATGAAATAACATAAATGTAAAATTAAAATTTATAAATTGAGACTAAAGATAATTCCTCGGAATAACTATTCTATAAATTAGCGTCTCAAAGAATCAATAAAGTTTCTCAAAAGAGAACCATTCGAATGTATGCAAAATTAATTAAATTTTATTTGGAGGAATATAAATGTATTTTAATTGGAAAATAATGAAGCGATTAGATTTATCATCGATAATAAAAATAATCACGATTAGTTGTGTCTTAATTACATTAGGGCTTGTTTTTATTACTGAAAAAACTCATTCTCTTGTTATAGAAAATCCAAATACTTCTAATAGTGATTTTTTTAGTAAAAGTTCGTCAGAAATTAGCGCAAAGAATAAAATTATTATCGTGATTAATGGCAATCTGGAGGAAAGTTCTTTCCTTAAGATGCTAAAAAAACAAAAGTTTTTTCTTATTAATGTGGTGACATCTGATCCGAGAATGAAGAATAAAAAACCAGTTAGTTATTACGACAAAGTTATAGTTCATGATAAAATACATGAGATACTAAAATCTTTAAGGTTTTTAATTCAAGAGAAAGGATTTAGTTTAAGTGAGGTATATGCTTCTCAGCAAAATGATGCAGAATTAGCAGACATCATTAAAGAAGCCTTTAGCAAGCAGTTCAATGGAAAAGAATTTCGAAAACTAAGTAGCAATAAGCTTATCGCTATTAATCAACTTACAAAATCTTTAAAAAATGATTTTGAGAATAGATATCTTTCAGTAGATGAGTTTACAAAAGAAATTACTAAACAATTTTTCCCTTGTACTGTTAAAGTTTTAACTTCCCAACAAACTCTAGCAACTTATTTTATAAAAAAATCTTCTGACATTAATTCAATATTACCTGAGATAAAAAGTTATGAAGCATCTAGCGTTAAACTCTGGATTCAGCCATACCGTGAGAATCTATATCGCTTACAAATAGTTAGTTTTAATAATAAAGTTACACCCTTGGCACTATGGCATGAAAAAATTAATATTAATGAGAATAAAGTAAAAAATGATACTTCTAGTTTAGTTAATTTTAAAGATTTTACAAATATTTCTGAAGATAAACTATTGGAATTATCTCAGAAATTGGCAAAGGATATACATTTAAGTCATGGTATAGCTGAATTTGTCTTAGCATTTCATAAAAACCAAATGGAGATTGTCGATTGTAATTTAGCCTTGCCGAACCTCAATCAAATGGAAGTTATGGAAAGAGTAATAGGTTACAGTCCGTTATCATTTTATCTACACCAAGTTATTGCAGGGACTGAACTTCCTTTATCAAAAAAGGACTTCAAAAATATTATTAGAGTTAATGTTTTTCTCAATAATAAAAATGACTTATTGAAACTAAGCACAATACCAACCTTTTATCGCTATTATTCTGCAAATCGAGGAATAGAAAATACTCCATTAGTAGGAGAAATTTACTTGATACATGCAGATAAAAATTTGGTTGTTGCTTCTTGTATGGCTATCAAAAATACAGAAAAATTATTGTCAAACTCAATGTTTTTATCTCATTCGGCAAATAATATTGTTAATTTTTATCGAGAAGCAACAATGAAGCAAACAGCAAAAGGTGCCTTAATAGAACAAAAGAAAAATCAAGACCTCGAGTCAGAACAAGTACTAGAAAATCTGCACCATGAAAGCCAACATATTCCAAGATATGTAAAACCTCTAGGTAACAATGCTAGCATACAAGATATTATGAAATATTATATTGATATATATGATCTTTATATTCTTCATGGTAAAGCTCCTGGTACAAAAGTTACTCCTATGAATACGGGGAATCCTGCATTTTTACCTTTCCCACCAATTGTTAAAGCTTTACGTGAAAGCTTAGATAAAAATTTGCTAACTTATGCGCGTTATAATATGCAAGTTCCAACCACAGATTTTGTTGCTAAATTAAACCGTTATTGTCAAGAAGAGCGAATTTTAGTTCCAAATCAGAAATTGCAAACGAATAATGCTGTAATAGGGCATGGTAGTACTAATTTATATTATCTAGCTCTCAAATCAATTATCAAAAATAAAGGAGATATTGTATTAGTCACGCGACCCACTTATGGATTGTTTATCGATCCGATTTATACTGCAGGTGGTGAGGTAGGATTTATCGATATTGAAGAAAAAGATAGTTGGAAAGTACACCCAGAAAAATTACATAAAACAATCCATTTTTATAATGAAAGAGCATTCAATAATTATATATTGATAACTTTTCTTAAAGAATATGAAAAATTTCTTCATGCAATAAAAGTATTTAATTTGGATAAAGAAAATATTCCTTCTATGCCCAATATTGAAGGTATAACAGATCTAAAAACTTTTGATCAGTATCTAGAAAAGCTCAATACTTTTATTGATAATATATCAGATCCATTGGTGAATAAAGATGAATTAAAGTTCTCTTTTTCTCCTCGAGTTAGAGCTTTTTATCATATGAATCCCCATAATCCAACAGGTGCTGTTTATACTAAGGAAGATTTAAAAGAAATTGCTGCAATGATTCAAGATCATCCAGGAATATATGTTATAGATGATTTGGCTCACTGGGGAGTTTTGTATGAAAAAGTTGTACCAGCAACGATGGGATCAGTAAATGGAATGTTTGAAAAAACTTTGACACTTATGAGTTTATCAAAATCGTATTGTGTGCCGGGTTTGCGAACTGGCGTTGCAATAGGAAATCCAGAAATAATTAGTGAGATGCAATATCGATTGCTGAACTCTAGTTCGAGTGCGTCTCTTCCTGCTATGATCGCACTTGATGCTGTTTATAGTGCTTCTAAAAAAGAAAGGGATGATTATCTAGAATCTAATAGTCAAGAATACCTTTTTAGGCGAGATTTAATGAAAGTTCTTGTTGATGGTATTCAACAGGCAAACTTAACTGAAGGACAAAAAATAAAAGTCTATCAGTTAATTCTTGAGAACGAGTATAAAACAGGAAAGTCATTTGATAAAAAATTATTAAACCTAGTTCTCTCTGGTATTCCTCTTGTGAGAACTTTAACAAAGCCCAAGGGGTGTTTCTTTCACCTCTTAGATATTTCAAAGTTAATTGGTGCGAAAATAAAAGATAGTGCACCTTTCCAAACTGCAACAGATGTTAGAAATGCTATTTATAGCATGTGTAATATTGATATGGTCCCTGGAGAAATCAGTGGTAATTTCTTTAATTATTCACTGAGAATGAGTTTCTCTTTAACCCCTGAACAAATTTATAATGCTTGTAAGAGTATCAATCTATTTATTGGGAACTATATTATTAAGTATAATCCGTCTATTATAAAAAAATATTATCCTTCCTTAGAAGGAAAAAAAATAGAAGCATTGGATGAATCTATTTTAAATAAGGCTCTTATAAGATTTTATTTAGACCAATTACTAAAAAAGCTTATAATAGAGTATACTCAAATCACCGCCCTTAAGACTAAGCAAGATAGCTCAAAATCACTGTGGGTTGAAAAACAAATAACTGCAATAAAAAAACTTATGGAGGTAATATTAGGATCTTCTTCTAATAAAAGCATACATAATGGTATTTATAGCTATATAGAGAAAAATAAAAATTGGTTACCGAAGTATCATCCTGAATTTGAAAAATTAATTAATTGTATTCAAAAATTAAAGGATTAAGTGGAGTTATTCATAAATGGAAAGGATTTTCTTTTAAGCAGATGGTAAATATTTTTACAATTTTTCGTTTTATTATTGCTTTTTGCTTATTGGAAAATCCTATTTATGCAACAGATGAGGAAATTGAATTAAAAAATTTATCTCATATGTTTGTATCTAACAAGGATATAGAAGATGAAGACCTTGCAATAGTTCCTTTGGAGCCCCTTAATGATGTCGAAGACAATGTTGAACTTGAAAACTTACCTCTTATATTGTCTTCTTCAAAATCTTTTCCAGAATACAGAGAAGTTACTAATGAAGGTGCACCACTTAAACTTATATCTGTCATAAGAGAAGAGGAAGAGTTTGTAGACTTAGATTCTATATTATCATCTCCTATATCTCTAACTGGATGTGTGGAAACCTGGCTAGACAATGAAATTGTTAACAAAAAAGATCCTCTTAGCAAGTGTACAAACAGGGGGCTATTTGCCTTTGGATCTATAAGCGCTATAGCTAGAGGGTCAGTGTATTTTATCTTAGGATACAAGCTTTCAGAACATTATCTTGTTATCTCTTTAAAATCTCCCGGAAACCATATTCTCTCAACTATATATGCCTCTGCATCTAGTGTCCCTATGACGTTACTAGGGGTAGCCTCAAGTCAGAAATTTATGAAATATTTAATCTCACCGGCTCCTCAGAGTTTTCTTGAGATAAAAAAAGATGAATCAAGATTTGAGAAAACTTTAAGAATATCAAAGAATACTTTTCTTGTAGGAGCCTCAGCTTGTTCTGCCTCTATCTTAACTTATATTGCGTATGATAATTTTTATCCATTAATAGGATGGGGGTGGCTAATACCTGGCTTACCTACATTTTATTTAAGGACACTTATAGATTATTATGCAATGGAACAATTGAGGTCAGTAGCTTATGAAGATTTTATTTCGGGTCCTAAAAACAAAAAACTTTATGAATTAGAACCAGAAAGTCGGGGAGCGAATATCCATGAAGTTAGAAATTTACTTAATAAATCAAGAAAATTTGTACGCGCTTTAAATTTTAAACAAGCAAAAATTCTTGCAGATATTATTAATAATGCGGGGGAAGATGTTTCTAAAAAAATAAATGCTTTTACAAATCCTGAACTTTTTATAACAGATGAAGTTCGTATTAAAGAAACAAGCCGATTTAGAGATGTTGTAGGGTATATAGGAGGAGCAGTAGCCGTTTGTGGAATGTATCTTTATTATAATGGCACAAAAGCTGCTTTTAGTTTTACTCAACCTTTATTTAATTTAACGACAGAGCAAACTAATTATACGACAGCTGCTTTTGCTATTTTTTCTCTTGCAACAGCTTCTTCATTAAGTGCAATTGCTGCTCATAGTAGTTTTCAAAAATTTTATGATGTAGCTTCTATTGGTTTGACAAAAGCGTATAAGAAATTTTCCTTGTTTTTCTTTGGATCTGAGGATGAACCTTCATCTGTTTCTCCCCCACCTATGTCAAAGGAAGACAGAGATCTTATGATAAAGCGAACAGGAGTGGCAAGCTTAGCTTTTTTACTCGCTTGTTGTGATGCTGGTACACTTTACGAACTTGCAGTTCAACAATCATTAAGTATGAATGATTTTGGAAATGTACTTGCTTTAGTTTCTTCCTCTGTTTCTCTTTTTACAATGTCCTTTTGGGCCGTTGATGAAGCTTTAATGTATTATGTAAGAGGGGGTGATCCTAAAGCGACTATTTTAAGCTTAATAGATAAAGTGGATAACACGCTTTCTTCAATGAATGATTCTGCCTTAAAAGCATTAAAAGATCTTTTAAGAAAAAATCATGATCTTGCCTTGGAAGAAATTTAAATAAAAAAGAAGAAGGGGCTTAGGAGCTTCTTTAGGATTTTTTAGTCCAGGAAGGAACAATCCTCAATGAGCTAAGTGAAGGTGCTTATCATGAGTTACTGCATTTTGAGAGACAATCAAAATGCTTTAAGAAAGCGCAATATTATAATAAGAGGAGATGGTACATTCTTCTTTTCATATAAACACCGCCTTGAGACTACAATTTCAGTTAATACTTCACAAATAAACATTAATTTATTATAATAAATATCTGAGTAAATCTTATACTAAATTAATTGTGTCTTGAATCTCAGATGAAAGTGGTTTCTCTATTACTTTAATGTCAAATACTTTTGTGCTTCCTTGAGGAACTTGTTGATAAGGCATCTTTAGCTTAGTAATCGGATAATTGCCTAGAAGTTTGATATAAGTCTCAAGGTCTCTTAAATTTTGGGTCTTTGTGGGGATCATAATAGGCTTGGTGCGCATTGTTGATTTAAGGACACCTCATCTCTTCTTGTATAATGCAACCCATGGCATAAATAAATGCCCATTCAGATATTTTTGACAAATAAACATTGAATTTATTGTGCTAATTTTTGTATTATACATTTACACATCTACTGACTAGGACCTATCAAAATGCAACTAAATTTCTCCCTCAAGAAAGTTTCAACTTCTTTTATTATAGTAACTTTAATTACTATAATAAGTAGCTCATTTAATTCTTATGCTTCAGAAGAGAAGCCTACTAGCAAAAAACGCCTTATATCACAAGTAGAAGATACTGACGAGCCTGAAGCAAAGAGATTAAAATTAAATCAAGAACTTAAAAAGGAAGAAGGGTTAAAAGATGCCTTCTATATCTTTAATGTCGGACAAGGCAATTCTCAACTTGCCATTTATGCAGAAGGGTTAGAAGAACCTTTTGGGGTTCTTTACGATTGTGGAACTTCTGCTCAAACGGTCAGTGATAAGATTTTAAAATTTCAGTCAGCTAATAAAAAGAAGAAACCATTCTTAGTTAGAAAAAATTTAGGTAGCCAACCAGAAGAGCTTGTACTTTCTGGTAACACTGCTATTTCAACTGCAGAAGCTAAGGATAAAGAAACCCCGCCTATAGAAGAAAAACATAGCCCCCACTCAGGGGGAAGTTCGCCAAGCTCACAAGGAAGCTTAAGTAATGAGGCAAAAATAGAGAAACGGACAACTTCCATCACAACAGGCATAAGAGCTGAGTTACAAAAAATTAAAAACCTCTTTGTGATTCTATCTCATCCGGATAAAGACCACATTAATTTATTAGAAGAATCTTTGCCAAATACCTTAAACGTCTTATTCATTCTTTGCGGCAACTTCTTTATGGAAAGTGAAAGTGACGATCTTAAAACAGATGTCGGAAATTTATTCTCCTGTATAGAAAAAAGGAAAAGAACAAGTAGTAGAGAGACATACGTTACTCTTCCTTATTTTTGGACGTCAAAATTTATCAATCCTTATTCTAGTCTACGATACCACGCTGTTGAAAGCTATGTGAGTTCTTATTCATCATTACCTCTTCCACAGGATATTGATCGGCATATCCCAGAAGCTTATCAAGGAGATTTCTCAGCATTTTTAACAAGAATGATAGACGTGAAACGTCAAGAAGGTCTAGAGGATAAAACAAAGGAGAGCAATTCTCCCTTTTATACACAATATATAGAAAAACCTCATTTAAAAGATATTTATCTATGGTCGATGAATCATATTTCGGATGATATCAATAATCATTCGGCTGTTATTTCTTTTCGGATGCCAAATTTAGAAAAGACATTTATTTGCACAGGTGATGCCGGACCTGAAGTTTTTCAAAAGATTCAAAAGAAGGTCATCAAGAAAAGTTTACAGCAAGATGACACTTCTATGGAGCTTATAACGCCACAAGAAGGTATGAGGCACTTTATAGATGCCCAGTTGCAAGGGAAAATCAATTCAGCTCCTTATATTATTTTATTGATGTTGCCTCATCACGGGGCCAAAGGAAATTTTTCCCTTCCCATGCTTGATTTATTTATGCCACATATTCTGGGTATTTCTGCAGGGGCAGGATCAATGTATAATCATCCTAATACCATTTTAATTGAAGGGTACCAAAAAGAATATAAAAAAGCCCCCCACCTTTTAGAAAGACAAAAAAAATTCTGGGAACAATATAAGGCCAAAATAATGCATTATTATGTTACTTTTAGGGATAAAAATAAACCTCATCCGGAGGATCCTACAAAAACAATAAAAGTACAAACAGCAAGGTTACAGGAGCTAGAGAAAGAAGAACTTCCAATCCTTGCAACGGGGATCGCAGGCACAATTTACGTTGATAAAGACAGCTATTATGCCCAGTACATAAGTTACTTCCAATATGAAGAAAGATCTTATAAAATCAAATTTAAGAAATCTGCTTTTGAACATGACCGTAGTTTAGGGCAACTTATGGAAGGAGCAGAGATCCAAGGAAGCTCAAAAGTAAATTTGCCAGATAACATCCAAAAAATAAAATATAGCGGTGTAGAGTTTATAAGGAAGAAAAAACACATCTTTGATAAAGGAATATTTTTGTCTCCTGATGCTAAACAGTTATTACTACCTTTGGGAATAAAGTATAGTGACGGGAAAAAGGATAAAATTGTTTGGAAGTTTTATTTAGGCTATCAAATTATCGAAGAAGGAGAAAGTTCAAATGAAAAAATGTAAGTTATTATTTATCTTTCTTACACTGTTCTCTATTGAAGCATGGGGTGGACTGTTAGAAATTTCAGATGGCGAAATGCTTAATAAGAATTTTGGTCGAATACTAGATAATTTAGAGGACTTCTATAGCGTAAATGCTGCTCAAATTAGAATTCTTAATGAAGAGAAATTTTACCAAAATATTATGGCTCCTTCAAGTCGAGCTCAAAAAGCACTTATAGAGATAAGATCAAATGAGAAGGCAAGCATTACAGAGAATTATAGTAAGAAGCCTCGCAAATTAAAGGCTCACCTTCTCGAGCTTAAAACCTATTTTGAGACACTCGAGATTGAGGATAAACCTGAGCTAAAACAGCAAGTTACTCAAATCTTAACCTATACAAAAGGCCTACTCTTAATTCTTAAAGCGATATGGCGATAATAAGCTAGAAAGGACTTCCCAGGCAGCTCTTTAGAATCAATATAAGTCAAAACTTTAACAATAAGGTTATGTTCACAATTGTACTATTTTTAATAAGGCATAGCTTTATGATTTTTAAAGCTCTGGTTTTTGATCTCTCTTATTGGTTAGCCGTATCAAATGATTTTATCTTCTCTGAAGGGAAAGATTGGTAATTCATTTTAAGCTTAGTAATAGGGTAATTACCTGGAAGCCTGATGTAAGCCTCAAGGTCTTTAAGGTTCTGGATCTCTGTGGGAATGACAATGGACTTGGTGTGGGTTTGTTGATTTAAGGATACACCATCTCTGATAGTATTCGCGCCATAGGAGAGATTCTCAACAATTTCTGTTTCATCCTTCTCGCCCAACACTTTTGAAATCCAGCTTGTTGTCTGGGGATCTGTGCTTCTGAAGAAGATAAAGGTGTTAAAGAGATCCAAGATGGCTTGTGAGCCTGCTGTTCCATAAAGATCACTGATCTGAGGCATGCCTTGAATTCCTGCCATAATGCATCCCCCATACTTTCTGAGTTCTGCAAGCGCTAAAGGAAGCGATGGCAAGTGTTGAAGGGCAGGGAGCTCGTCAATCATGAACCAGAGCCTTGTTTGTTGGTCAGGGGGGAGGGACATGACCGCATTAAAGGCGACCTCAAGCCAACAAGAGATTAAGGGCTTTAAGGTCTCTCGTTGGTCTGGTCTTGCTGTAATAAAAAGCCAATTGTTCTGCTCTTCTTCTTGAACCCATTTCCTCAAGGAGAAATTCTTATTCTGGTCACTCAAATATTTTAAGCTTTTAATCTGCACAGCCAGGTTTGAGCGAACAGAAAGCGTCATTTTCTCGCCTTCTTTACTTGTATAAGAGGCCGCTTCTGTTTCTTTAAAGAAGCTCTCAAACTCATTAAGTTCTGCTGTGACTAAAATTCTATGCAATTCATGAATACTATGATCCTTAAGGCTATCCAATTTTTGCATAGCTGTTGAGAAGAGGGAACGAGAAGCATTATCCCAAAAGCGGTCTGAAACATACTTTTGTTGAGGAATCAACCCTGAGGCAAGCATATCGTAATGGCTTACAAGAGTACAATCTGCCCAAGGGTTCCAATTCACTGATCTCATGTCAAAAGGATTTAGAATTAAGTCCCCTTTTTGGTAAAAGCGAGAAATATATTGCCCTGTTAAATCAACAATAATGGCTCTGTTTTCTCTTCTCCTAACCTGCGGCACCAGAATATTAAAACAATTGGATTTTCCTGAGCCTGTTGTTCCTGTGATAAGAATGTGAGAAGTTTCCTTATCATTAATAAGAGGGAGCTTTCCTATTTTAAGATCTGAAGCTTGCCTTTTAAATTTAATCAACCATTTGAGCTTAAAAGGGCTGAGAGCTTTATTTCCTCGATTGTGTTTCTTCTGCCTTTGTCTTGTCCCCATCACAAGCCAAGAAAGCAGTATCAAACTGAAAGAGACCAAGAAAGCCTTAAGACCTTTGGATAGG
Organism: Candidatus Paracaedimonas acanthamoebae; assembly: GCA_017307065.1. Taxonomy (NCBI): domain Bacteria; kingdom Pseudomonadati; phylum Pseudomonadota; class Alphaproteobacteria; order Holosporales; family Caedimonadaceae; genus Candidatus Paracaedimonas; species Candidatus Paracaedimonas acanthamoebae. Next base: position 51,655 of record JAFKGL010000016.1, on the reverse strand, counting down.
TTTTTCTCTAAAATAGAGTTTACCTTTGCAACTCTTTTTAAGACTTGAGGCAGGCGATGAGGGGTTGTCTTATCCTCAATCACAAAGAGAAGAAAAGGATTCAGCTCATGAGTATAATACTTAACGTAGCTCTGCCAATAGGTTTTAGGGACTTCGTTATAAGTCTTGTTTGAGTAGAAGACAAAACTAACTAACAATGAGCATAAAAGGCTTACTTTCAGCACCTGTCGCAGCATACTGATAAAGTGAATATTTGTTTGCCCCCCACGGGTTATATTATGCACCAAGCCCATTTACTTCCATTCTCCTTTCTTGTTTACTAGTATAAGTTGAGATAGAGCTAGATCATGAAAACCAAAATTAAGATGGATGTCCTTGAGCAACGTTTCTTTATCTGCTTGTTTGCAGCTATTTTTGCATTTTTCTGGTATGTTGCGTGGGGGAGAGGAATCTATGACTTTTTGACCAGCTATATTGTAATTGCTCTTCTTCTTGATCAACTCTCGCGCTTTATTAAACCTACCCCTATGAGTAAAAAGGAGCTTTTGAAACAGCATAAAGTTACTCAAGCACAGCTTAATAAGTATGTTCAATCGAAGCGAAACTACAGGCTCTTTGCTGTAAGTGTTGCAAGTCTTGTAGGAGGCATCGCCTTTGCCTTTGGTGGTACCTTTAGTTCTATCTTTGCCATAACTTGTGCCTTGATATGGTGTTTGTATCCTCTTTATCGAATTCGTTTGCTCAAAATTCCTGCGCCACAAATAAAGCTGGAAATTCGCAGGCAAGCTCCTACAGCTAATTTTCTTGATAGTTTTTACGATGAACTCAATCCAGGCAACAGTTTGGCTTGGAATTCTGGACAAAGTGATAGGATGCATGAGCTTATGAATTCTGCAAGTTCTACGACTTCTCATTCAAGGAATCTCCATTGACTGATTTTCTGACTTCTTCAAGGGACTTAATTTGCTGGCCTTGTTCCTTGTAAATCTTTCGAGAAAGGTCATTACCAAAGCTTAAAATGTTATCTTCTCCTTGTTGAATGATCTGCTGTTTGTCAGCAAGAGTGCTGACCACTGAACCTAGGTGTGTAATCTCTTTTTCAATCTCGTTTTCTTTCTGCTTATAGTCCTTGAAGCCAGAGTCTTTGATGCCGCTGTGGATTTCGGAATAATGATTGCCAAGATGATCAGGCTTGGGTGTTGAGGCTGAATACTGTTGGTAAGCTTTTGTTACATCTTCAACTGAGTTAATGGCGATATGATCAAAATAGTTATCAAGGGCTGCTTGCCTTTCTTCCAGAAACTTTCTTTGGTAAGCTCTGTTCATGAGAGAATCGTTAAGGGCTATGTGCTTGGCTTGATGGGTTCCCATAGGCCCAGGCGTTCCCATATAACTTTGTTGAGGAAGCCATTCCATGTACTCCTGATTGACAGCATCAGTAATGGCCCACCCGTGTTGCGAAGCTGTTGAGGCTGATTCCGTAAAGGATTTTGAACGAGTCAAGGAAGCACTAGCTTCAACTCTATATTGCTCTGCCCTGTCTAAAGATGAGGAGATATTTTCTGCATACCTCTGCCCCACGTCATCACTGATGCTCCCTCTTAAGTCACGAGCAGCCTGCCGTACAGTATTGAAGTCTTCTCTAAGATTGTTCTGGTGTACAAAGTTCTCTGCTTTTAGATAAAGGGCTGATTTTCCAGTCTTACTTGAGACATCCCCTCTAACCCCTATTGAAGCATTAATATTTGCCTTCTTAAATCCAACAGAGCCAGAGATCCCTGCTGCTGCTTCAGCAAGAAATTGTGATGCTTTGTCATAACTTAGACCAGTTTGATTCACAAAGCTCTGTGTCTTATCATGGATATGAGAGAGACTTTTACCCAAACTTCCTTGCATGGTATTAGAATACCCCGTTGCTAGGTTCTTGTTTGTCGCTTGATGGCGCGCAAGATCAATCATGTCTCGATAGGCTTTCGCTTCTTGCTGGCTTGCAGCCACTATAGAATTATGAGCAGCAGTCTCTGAGCGGGCTGCTTGCCTCTGAAACATCGATTGCATGCTCTCAGAAATATTCATATTGCTCGCAAGGGAAGAAATCTTCTCATCCATAATTTGAGCACCATCTGCTGTTGTAATTTCTTGAATACGCCCATCATTTTGCGTGAAAGCGCCTGAATGCCAGCTTCCTGAAAGCATGTGCTGGTTCATATTTGTATTGTTTGCTTGCACTGTTCCTAAGGAGACGTTCCCTAAAGAATAATTTCCTGAGGTGAGTTCATCACCTGCTCTTGAGGCCACACTTTGAGACACACCTCCTAAGTGAGTGGCAAGGGTGTTAAAGGCGGAAACACCTCCCTTAACTAACGCCCCTGCTAAGAACGGAATGCTGATGGCAGCCCAGCCTGCCATGGCAGAGAGATCCGCATGAAAGTCAATCAATCCTACAGAATTGGCAATAGTGACCCCATGTCCTTCAGGCAGGGCTGATAAGGAGAGACTTTGAGATCTGCCATAAACCGTCATGATCATATTAAGTACCGCATAAAGCGGTGCCCAACATTGAATCCAGACAACAAGCTCAAGCCAGGCTTTAAAGACCTTCCAGCCCCAAGGCATTAAGACTAAGGGAAAGACCACAAGGAAAGCGACATAAATAATCGCCTCAAGCAAGATCTTCATGACAGGCAAAGTGTCTGCCGCAAGTTCTCCTAAGGACGTATTTGTATTTCTTTGTTGAAGATAAGCTTTCCGAAGGGCCACATTGGGCGCATTGCCTAAGGCCACAGATTTATTCTCAATGCCATCTAAGACAGAGTGGATCATAATTTGTTGTTTAATAATCTCTTGCGCATTTTTAGCTGAATTAATCAGGTAGCTAAAAGAAATGGGGAGATACTTATAGATCTCAGCTTTAAAATTGATGGGAGCATTATCTCCCGTTCTAAAGAGCTTTTTGCCAAAGAAAGCAGCTGTTTTATAAGTTTCAATTTCAAAGAGTTTGTCAAGCTTTTCAGCACCAACCTTGCAGGTGACAATCTCACTCTTCTTCCCCACTTCTTGCCAGAGAAAAGCCCTCACTGGAGAGGGTTCTTTGGTGACGAGCCCCCAAATATCCTCTGAATTCTTAAGATCTTGAAACGTATATTTACGCCCCAAGAGCGCGTCATAAACGACACATTGGGTGACAAACCCCCTCATATTCTCAGCAACGTTTTCATCCACGATATGGAAGATTTTTGCGTTTTTAAGGAGGTTGCTGGCAAACACAGCGCCTGTCTTATGGTACTTGAGGTCATCAGGAAGGGAGAAAACTTGCTCAATCTTTTCTGTAATTTCTTGTCCTATTTGGCTGAAGAGACCTGCCACAAACCCAAGGCCAAAGGGGACATTGGCAACCACATACTCTTTTCTGCCGACAAGGTTATCAATAATATGTACCTTGGTTGTAGGCGTTAAGACTACAAAGAGCATCACAATAAAAGGAATAAAGAAGGACCTAATGATCTCCATTTGATCACGCCAGAGGGTTTGCACGATCGCCACCAAAAGACCTGTCATGGCGCCAATCCTCACAAAGGGGTTGAACAAGATTCCTTTATGTCCCTCAGCGCCGCTGATGAGAGAGGCAATGCCATTAAAGATCAAAGAGAAGATCTCACCACCGCCTAGGGTGTAAATTGTTGTTTCCATGACGTGTTATCTCTTTCCTTGGGTGACCATTGAAGCTGTACTGAAGAGCTGAGCTTCAAGAACCGAGGTTTTTTCAATGAGCGAGAGGATTGATTGAAGCTGATGAACAACGCTTGATCTTCGCTGAACTACGCGCTCTCTCACTTTGTGGATGCCATCCAGAAGCCTTTTAATGTGAGAGTCATCGACTTGAACGGTTCTCAAGTCATCTAAATTGATAGTGACAATATCAAGCACTTCAAGGAGATATTGGGACAAAAGATCATAAGCAATGAGGCGAGAATAATCCCGAATATCAATTGGAGATTTCCCTCTTTGATAAGCGGTTGTGACATTCAATATTTTATAAATCGGAAGGGTGGTTGAATTAAGAAAAGCGAGCTCTTCTTTTGTAAGCGGTTCATCCATGTAGACTTTATTGACCATAGAGTCCAATATGCTATGAACCTTTGTCTCTAAAGGCGTTGAGACACTCACTTGCGCAGCATAGGGATTTAAGCATTTCTCCTTATCATCACATTTCCAGATCTTGGCTTGTCCCCCTTGAAGGAGAGCATTAATCAAGTCTCCATGATCAGCCAAAGAAGGAAGGACAGACACTGTAAGAGGAGATTTGTCACCACTTCCTGTTTTTCGAGCAATTAAGCTTCCAGAGAGCGTCATAAAGAACTCTACCATCTCTTGATCTTTGATCAGGAAAGAATTTTTCTGTATGGCTTTCCAGGCTAGGTTATACTCCCCCACAACCATGTTTTTATAGGCAACTAAATCTTCTTTATTACCCGTTGCAGGAGGGTTAGAAAGAAGTGAATCTCTTTGACCCCCAGCCCCACATCCCTGACGGGAAGCTGCCCAATCTGAAAACACCCCAAGGTTACTGCCCATGGAAGAGCACAAATGTTTGCTTGACGCATCCCCCCTTGGCCACAACGCTCCTAAGGTGGTGGCTGTGACCTCGCAGGTGTTGATGTTGGTTTGATTGATCTTCTGCGCCACGGCATTAAGTTCATTGATTGTGTTATAGATTTGAGACGAGACCGTCTGCATTAACAGCATAAAAGCATAACTTGGCATGCTGGCCCCAATCGCTCTTAAAGCACTTAAATATTCTTGAACCTTAATAAAGCTTAAGCCGCCTAAATGGAGATCAATCCCGCCACACCCTGCGCGGTAAGAGGGCAAGTGAAGGGAGAGAGGTTGGATGTTTTTAGAAGAGTTTCGGATAAAAACACCCCCACCTGTATAGTATCCTGCGGCTTGATCTTGATAGACAGAAGCATTTGTTGAATTGGTCGCAGATCCCATGCTCTTAAAGAAGTCTTCAAGATCCGAGTTAATCCCAGCATGCGCTGGAATAAAGCTTATTAGGAGGAAAGAAAGTAAAAAGAGTTTTTTCATGATTTACCTACTAAAGTCATAATGCGGGTTTCCATTTCATCTTCTGACGAGATGCCGTAACTGATGGGAAGGATTTGTTGGGTTTTAGGATTCACAGCAATCAAGGCAGGTACATGGGTGATCGAGAGTCTTTCTGCTATGCCATTATCAAGAAGGGGCTTGGGATACTCTTTGAGCTTACCCCCATCAAGACTCACAGCTTTCACGACCCAGTCATATTTAGCGGCAAAGCGCTTCACGATCGGCGCAAAGGTATGACAATAAGGGCAATCGCCCTTAAAGAAGAAAAAGAAGCCATAAGCATGAGAGAGAGCCTTCAGCTTTTGTCTTTTAATTTTATTTTCTTCATCAATGTACGTATGTCGTCCTATTTGGTTAATAGGATAAGTAGAGGTAAAATCAAGGTGGGAGTTGAGGTAAATGGATTGCATCCAGCGCTCTGCAAAGAGCTGACCTCTCTCCATCAAATCTTTCTGCAATTCCTGATACGCTTTCACATTCTCAAGAGTTGGAAAAAAGATGGCAAGATGAAGACGGCGTTCTAGCTCTTTTTGATAAAGCTTTAATAGTTGTGTGGGAGTTAAGGACTGATGAGACTGATGTTCAACCTTCTTCTTGTCTTCTTCGTTCTTTCTTTCTGAAAGCTTACGGTCTTGATACCAGTGCCAGCCTTCAGCGCGCCTTTTATAAAATGAGTCTTCTGCAAGAAGAGGGCTGATCCATAGTAAGGCGAGACAAATTAATACAGCACTCATAAAAGTTGCGTTAAACTTGTTAAACATGTTATACTTATTAAATAATGAGAGGAGATTTATCATGCTGGGCGTTCGACTCCCTGAAGATTTAGAGAAGCGTCTTGATCAGCTGGCCAAAGAGACACACAGGTCCAAGAGCTATTATATAAAACGAGCGCTTGAAGAATTTCTGCAAGATCAAGCAGATTATTTGCTCGCCCTTGCGCGCTATGAAAAAGTCCGACAAGGTGAGAGGACTTATTCCGTGGAAGAGATCGAAGCTCACCTTGAGAGAGAGAATGACAAGCACTAAATGGGAGCTGCGGTTTCAAAAGGAGGCTCAAAAAGAGTTCCTGAAGCTTGATCCCCCCATCCAACGGCGCATCTTGCAATATTTTAAAGAAAGAATCCTGGTATCTTCTAATCCGAGAACATATGGTAAAGCATTGACAGGGAACCTGCAGGAGTTCTGGCGCTATCGCGTTGGGGACTATCGTGTCATCTGTAAAATTGAAGATGAGGAGATCATTATTACTGTTGTGATGATAGGCCATCGGCGAGAGGTGTATGATGAATAGCATCTTTAAAGTTCCCGCTCTGGCTTTTTGTCTTTAGGAACCGAGAGTTCCTTCTGGATCAACTTAATTTGCGTGTCGATGTTTTGAAGGAGATTAGGTCTTTGGTTGACATAAGAAGAAAGGTCTTTTTCCTGATAGCGGCTCATGAGTTCTTGGTTGATTTCACTGAGATCAAGCTTAGAGAAATCAATTTGGGAAATTTCCTCTTTTGTGAGGCCACGACACGTTGGGTTTTTAGGTGATCCCCAACCGAGGCCAATCTGAGGGCGTCCTTGCTCATGGATAATTCGTGAAAGCTTGGAATGGAAACAACAGTAAGAGAATTGCTTCTTAAGACAAATCCCCGTTAATTTCTCTTTTTCTTTACAAAAAGAACCAATATATACACAAAGGTTCTTGCTTTTGCGCTCCGCTAGTCTTTCATCATTAGCATCACAATCTGCCAGCTTTAAAGAAACACCCCAGCCTTTGCCCCCCTTACAGCAATCCCTGAAGTTGGCAAGATTCTTTTTACAATGGTCATGATCACCCCCAAAGATTTCTGGCTTTTTGGCTCTTAAGTCTTCTTGGATTTTCCTAAATACTTCTAATTTTGAGATGGCATCGAGCATCTCGGTGTTAGGGGCATAACTAGGGGTGAAACAATTTCCCGTGATGCAATAAGGGGCTTTTCCCCCTTTGAGTCGAGTGACCTTAAGTTTCCTTGTTTGAGGACATTTAAAGGTTTGCTCGTACTTAATACAAATCTTGTTAATATATTCTAAACAGTGTGATCCGACCTGCATGCAGCCACGAGTTCTTAAAGCATCACAATTATTTTTGGCCTGTGGAAGGCAGGAATAAGTTTTTCGTCTTTGCCACCAGTCTCGCGTTACAGCCAGACCATTAAAGACCCTTGTCTCAGGCCCTTGGGTGATTTCCATCGTCTCATAAGAACACACTTCCTTATCAGAGTTAGCCTCTAGGAACTGGCACCCATCTTGAATCGTCTCAACAACATCCTTTTCAGTTGCAAGAGGCTGGTAGACAATATCAAAAGTGGCATAATAATAATTAATCCAAAACCAGCCCCCATTGCTGGTTGTAACATTTAGGATATTATTAGAAAAAGAGGTGTACCATTGAGGATTGGTATGCGTCACACTGATAATGGTGCCTAAAGAAGAGGGAAAAGGATTTTCAATCCGTGTCCATGCTGCGTATCCACCCCCATTATTCATTGTAGAGCTGTCATATTTTTGTCCTGTAATGACATTTCGCGAGAGCCCACCTGACCACCCATGAGAATAAACAGTCATCGTAAGAGGGTACGTTTGGGTAGGAGGTGTATTGACGATGACATTCCGATCTTCAAGGCAGCTTTGCTCAAAAGGATCTCTAGCCTCTTCACATTTAACTTCTTCATAAATCTCTTCCTCTGCGTCTTCCACCACTTGATGAGGCTCTTCTGCTAAGATTTTTATGGGATTTTTAAGGAGGGCTTCGGACTCAACAATTAAAGGATCATGGAGAGGATCAATCTTAATGCTGGTATCTTTATGGGTGTGAAGATTGTAAATGTGGCTTGCATGATCATCATGAATGGCATGAGATTCAGCTTGCTTAAGCGCGCTGTCATCAAGCTTTGAAGCCGCAACACCATCTTTATATTCTGGAATATCCTTTTTAAGGTTTATACTTGCAGGATTCAAAGACGTGCTCTGACTCTCAACTTTAAGTTTCTCTGCATGAGAAGTTCCTTCCTTGGCCTTTTCATCCATTTCAGACGCCCATAAGGAAGATACCACCATGATAAGACTCAAGAGGCATTTCATGCTTGGCCCCCTTTGAGCTTCTCAAGCAAAAGAGCAACACTTTTGATCTCGCCTTCTTGAGCGACCTTCTCAAGAACAAATCGTAAACTGACATTGCCCATAAGGCGGTCATAAGGTGGGTGTTCGTCCTTAAGATCGCCTTCAAAGATGATAAAGGTGGGGACAGAAGTAACATTATACTTCTCAAAGAGGGTTGGATCGAGAAGAACCCCTGTCTCCAATTTTTGAAGAGCCATGGCAGTCTCTTTAAAACTATTATTAATAAGGCCTCTGATCACTAAAGCACCACCAACCTTTTTAAGGTCAATTGCCAAATGTTTTATCGTTGCTTGAGGCATAGAAAAGGAAGCAAAGACCAAAACTGTCGGAAGTTTTTCTTCTTGGGGAGCACTTAGCTTTTGAACAGGGCAGGTTTTGGGATGCTCTTGGCTCGTGGGACAGAGAGCCATAAGTTTGTTGGTTAAGGATAAGCTCAGCACGAGATATAATGGTAATCTTAAAGCAAGCAGCAATTTCTCTTTCTCCATATTAAATAGCCAAAATCCTCACCGCGGGTGGGAAACTCTCGTCCTGAACTATAGGTGACTTCCGTGCGTCCTAAAGGGTAACAACCCTTATGGGTTGCTGGGATGGGATATGTCATTTGTGTTTTGTATTGGGACTTTTTAATGATGGGCATGGGGTACTTTCCACAAAGGCCAGAGCTGCCCATGTATCCCCATAAAAGGCCAAAGCGATGAAGGCGAGCTATAAACCGTTGAGTGGCGAGGAGGGAGGCTTGCACACCCCCTACATGATGAGTGATTGTGCCCCCAAAAGGATAAAGGCTTCCTTGACATCCCCCACACCAGAAGAACAAATCATTGGGAAATCCAGCGGATGCTGCAACACAATCGGCAGCGCATGCGGCTTGTGCCATAGGATTTCCAAAAAAGACAGCTTCAGGATTAGTGAGAAAGCCCAATTCATCATCATTCCAGGTGGGATCGACTTCTGTGATCCATAAAAGATCAAAAGAAGCTTTCTCTAAACAGACAAAATCAATCAAAAGCTCCAGCCACCAAATCACAGGGTACACATACCAGTGCACATTATAAAAACTATGCTTAAGACCGCCCAAAACACTTGATTTAGTGGCGTTGCCGCCTCGGTGCGTCATACCTGAACTTCCAATCTGGACTCCCCCCATATTGACCAGGCAATAAGGCGTTCTTGTGACATCCACGAGCCTCACAGGCTCCCAGAAAGAAATTGGAATTCCGACCCTTGGCACAGGGGTTGAGCAATAGCAGACAAAATCTCTGGGGTTAGGGGTGTCTTCCCCACTTCTCATCAGGTTAATGCCGCCCAACGTGATAGGAAAGATACACGACCAGCAAATATCGGTTATAGGATTCACAAACCGTCCATGACAGGCAGCACGCCCCTCAAAGGTAAAAGCAGCCCAGCAGCAAAGGAAGAAGGTGAGCTTACGCATAGGCTACTTGCCTTCCTCTTTTGTTGAGCCTTTACTCCCTTCTTGCTCTTTAAGCTTCTTATTGAGCGCCTCAATGTGTCTTAATTCAAAACTTGATTGCAGGTCTTTGATAAGAAGGTGGGTATGACATATGCCCACTATAAGGAGGAGCAATGCTGCGAAGAACTTGATCACCACCCAATCAAGCTTTGAGAGCTTTAGGAACCTTACGCCTGAAAAACGCGGATACTTAAAGAACTTACTCAAAAATTGATATCTATAGTGTTTCATATTCTATCTTGTCCTTCTGTGGAAGTATTAGATTTCTCAGTATTTTCAGGCGGTGATTTGTAAGGATGTTCAGCCTGCGGGCCAAAAAGCTGTTCTGTTGTTAAAGTTGTGTACACCTCTCCATAGCCATATTTCTGGCCAAGGTGATGGACTCTCTTCAAGGTTTTGGCATCAGTGATAGCTTCAGGTTTTTGCAGCACCTCATAATCATGCAAGATTTTTCGCTCAAGAGAGGCTCGCTTGAAGATTGGGAAGGTAAGCAAGGCAATACATGCAAGAAATATGATACCAATTTTAAGGAATAACTTATTCATGATTAGAACTCCGTGTTATGTGGATGTTTAATTCTTCTATTTTAAGGCGTGTGCCTTCTTGAAAGACGCGGGCAGGAACCTGCTTAATGCTTAAGCGCCCCGTGAGAAACCCTAACTGATCAAAATAAAAGGGGCGATGATGTCTCTCTTCCAGCTTGAGAGGTTGGCCTCTAATAAGGATAATTTTTGAAGGGAAGGTACGAGAAAGCGCCCAATTTAGATGCTCTTCATCTTCCCCATCGATAAAGAGCAATTCCTTGGTAAGAGGGATAATCTCTAAAGGATTAGCTTTATCGCCTTTCTTGGCAAAAACCTGCCCTTCGTGATCCTTCAAGTCTTCAGATAACGTGAGTGTTGGATCATAGTAAAAAGTACGCGAGATTTTCGTATGCTGAATCTTAACAGGCTCGGGGATGAGTGCTTTCTTCTTGGCATGCTCTGCAAGCTGCTTCTGGTAGGTCTCAAGGGCGCCACTTTCTTGCATGTTGAGAAGGCGCCTCTTGATAACTTCAAGGAGGCTTTCTTCCGCAATCGGAAAGAGTTCCCCATGACAACATAAGTCCTTGGCAGGGAGTGAGGAAATCATAAATAGAGAAACGCTAAAATATCTTATAAGCTTTGCCATAGATGTTCTCATTTGTTAAAAGCCCCACTTCTGCATACCGAGAATCAAAGCTCCGCGCATGCTCACCTGCCACAAAGTATGATCCTTGAGGGATAATGCCCTGGAATCCAGGGGTTAAAGTTCTTTGATCACGACTTAAGCTAAAAATAGGACCAATAAGCTCTTCATTTACAAAAGCTTTATGATTGATATGAAGGACAGTGTCTCCTGACACTCCCTTCACTTGCTTAATAACAATCCCTGGCACCCAAGGATGAGTGAAAGCGACATAATCGCCTTCTTTAAGAGTAAGAGGGGCTCCATAGCTCTTAATGACGAAGAAGTACTTGCCCTCTAACGATTTACTTCCGTTGATCGCAAGGGTTGTACGCTCATAAATGCAATTGCCAAGGCCAAGCACAAGGATGAAAACAAGAATACCGTTGGCGACATTCAGATATTTCAACGGGAGAAGGCGAACAAGCTTTGGGTTCATGATAAGCTCTCCAATTTCTTCCGCACAATCTCTGTCCAGTCTTCCCCTTTTGAGAGAAGAGCGTCTTTAGAGACAATGAGCGCCCCTGTTTCTTGAGAGAGTTGGGTTGTGATATTTTGGATTTGGTGATGGAGCTTCTTCATCCTCAACGCAAGCTCAGCATCTGTTTGGGTGGCATTTCCCTTAAGTTGGCTTAGAAGGAGAGATTGGAGATCCACAACCGCAATCTTTTGTTCTTTGGGCTGAGGCATCACCTTATAGAAGAGTCCTAGGGCAATAAGATGAGCCGCAAGGGTTGTCCCTGCCATAATGATGAACTTAAAAGTAGCTGTTCTCATGCTGCAACTCCTGCAACAACCTTTACGGCATTCAGCAAGCTCATGCCTTGCGCTTGATACTGTTTGACAGCTGCATATTCTTCAGCCTTGGTCGAATAAAGGATTCGCGTGAAAGGATCAGTAATAAGCCTTCCCACAGCTGCTCCTTGTGGTCCCACAATCATAATCTCGGCATATTTACCTTGTTGGGTGGTGACTGAATTCAAAAGCTCTTCTGCTCCTGGATCAAGTAAGAGACGCTCACTCTTTTTGAGTTGTGCAATGGACTCTTTCTTTTGAGAAAGTAAACACAGCCAATCAGAGTTTTCAAAGGCAGCTTGTGCTGCAGGAGAGGCGTAAAAGTCATGAACTGATTGGGTGCCAAAGACAAGAGCACAGAAGAATTTACGGGATTGCCGCACCCCTGCTTCAATGTAGTGTGCTTCTTCTTTTTGTTCTCCTTTAAGGACATCCCAAATCTCGTCCATTTTAATGAGCGTGGGGGTTTTACGATCGCCCCCCAGCATTTGATTAAGGATCTGCATAAAGACTGTTTTAAAGACAACACTTTGAAGCTCTTTCCGCTCTTTAAGCTCCCCTAATTCAATGACAACAAGATTATGCTTAAAGTTGACATTACATGTGCCATTAAAGAACCGTCCATAAGCCCCTTGGGATGTGTAAGGAAAGAGCATAGTGCTGAGGTCTTTGGCCCGCTCGTCCGTCTGAAGTTGAAGCCACTCGGCTATATCATCAATGGATGCATTTGCTCCATTCTTCTCCCAGGCTGCAAAGACAGCCTTGTCAATAAAGGCATTTTCAATATCGGTGGTACCGCGTTTAGGCGCTACCATTACCGCCACAATGGGCCTTAACATTGCTAAAGCATCGGAGGTCTCTTCTACACTTTGAGTGGGGATTGTTGAGAAGGGATTAATGCATAAAGGGGTATCTGTGGTAAATTCAATAAACTGGCCCCCTAATAAATGACAGGTCTTCTCAAAGGATCTGCCAACATCAAGAACAAAGACACGCCCCCCAAGCCCCAAAGTGGAGGTTAGCATTTCTTGCATGAAGAAGGATTTACCACTGCCTGACCGCCCCACCACACACACATTATAATTACCACTCGTGTTATCAAAAGGAGACCAATGAAAGATTTGTCCTCGTCTTCCAGAGAGCAAGACGTCAGGAGATCTTGTCCCACACCACTCGCCTTGCAAAGGCACAAGATTGGCAGACTCTGTTGAAAGAGTGGTTTTTGTCCTTCCATGATAGCTCAAGTCTTCATGAATGCCTTCGCCCCAGTTCATCGGCAAGCATCCTAAAAGGGATTGAAGATGAATAATTCTATTGGCTCGGAGCTTCCACTTCTTCGTTTTGTAAACTGTATGCAGCGCTTGATCGGCTCTTTCCATAAGTTGTTGTGGGCAAAAGAGCGTAATTGTAAGATTTGTTCTCACAAGTCTCTCACCTTCAGCAAGTCTTTCTCGCATATACGCAAACTCCATTGCTTCTTCTTGAAGACGGGGAATCAGCTTAATGAGGGAGGGGGTGGCTTGCCGTTCTGAGTACGCTGCTCTTGCTTTAAGACGCGTTGAGGTACTCTCCTGAGGCGGGACATAAACGCCATAGTGGATCATAAAGGGGCAAGGGAGTCGCAAGTATTCCCTAAATTGATCGCCAATCAACTCTCCCATAGCATGGAGTGACCATTCATCAGGCTCTGTTTCAACAGCATACGTGCGGGTATAAGAGTCTTCAAAGTTTACAACAATATGTTTTGGTTCAATCAAGAAGTGCTGGCCAGGAATGAGGATTTGCTTTGAAAGTGAGTCAAATTGATTCCACTTGCGGGTGTCTTGGGCTGTCTCTTGAGCTGAAGTAAACCACCCTGAGAGCGTTTGTATGAGATCATTCGCATCCCATAGTTTAAGGGGAAGACCTAAGTTTTGAAGAGCGGCTGAAAGTTGGTCTCTTAAAGAGAGGATTTCTTGTTTTAAAAGAGGATTTAATAAGCTCCCCCGTTTTGAGTAAGCCATGATGAATCTATAATGACGAAAGCAGGTCGAGCCTGTACCTTCAAAGATAAGATTCCTTAAGTGATTTATTCTTTGCTCGGCAAGGTATTCTGTGATCTCTCCCTTGCCCTTTCGGGATTGTTGCCAGTTCTCTAAAAAGCCATCAATGTGAGAGTCCGCATACAAGATACACTGAAGGCAGGACTCTTCAGGCAAGAGATCACGGAAGATACCACTCACCATCGTTTGCATTTGCTCAGAACATCCCACCAAAGGGGGTGTTTCGAGGACAAAACCAATAGATTGATGATTGCTAAAAAGACTCACACCTGGATCATAGCTTTCATACGGCATAAATTCTGAAAGACTGTAGGTCTTTAGGACCTCATTGAGCGCATCCAAGGAAGGAGAGGTGGGGTTTACCCCATAATTGGTGCGCTCTCCAAAGAAGGTGGCAATCTTATGACCTAGGAGTTGAGGCAGATTTTGTAACATCACATCTCCCCTTTCTCATTTGTTGTAAGGGGCACAAATAGACTCTGGGAGCCATGCCAAATCCCTTCATCATCTGAATAAGGGGCGATCCAGACATGTACACCTCTAGTCTTATTTAATGACTCTTGTTGCTTCCCGACCGTGACTTCTCCTGGTGTGGTTTTAGAATTAGAAAAAGGATCTTGCTCTTCTTCGGCTCCAATCTTGCTTTCATCAATCATACGATCAACTTGCGTGATAGATTTACACCCCACCCCAGGCACGGCTTCACAATCGAATCCTTCCTTGTAAGAAGTGCATGCCGTAAGTGTGAGTAAAGTTATTATGGGAATTATTTGTTTCATTGATTCTCTCCGATTTTAGGAAGCCAGCGGTGAATGCTTTCACTATTCTGGCTGTTGGTTTCTTTAAGGGCTTCAACTTGGATTTTGTCTCTTGATTGGGAAAGAGCTTGGTCTCTGGCTTCAGCAATCACTTGTTTGACGGTGGTGTCGCCAAACTTGGTGCCTTCCGTGAAGACCATATTGACCTTGCGGCCAGCTTGAACTGTGAGAACAGGTTGTAATTGCTCAGCACGCTTAATGTAGTAATCAGCATACTTCTCTAAAGCATTGCCAATGCCACTATAAGCTCCAGATTTAAGAAGCTGATCATCTGTTAAAGCATTCTTCTGGCCAAAGGGTGTGGTTGGGAAAACGCTACTTTGATTACTGGCTTGTAAGAAATTACTGATACCGCTTGCAAAGCCTCCTAAGAGGCTATTCCGCATGAGATCTGTTGTTTTATCAACCACAACTCCTCTCACGCCTGCTCTGCCATCTTCTCCTGAAATGTAGCCTGCAACTTGGGTTTCAGAGATCTCACCTGTGAGGGGTTCAGTGCAGGTGAGCTTTTCAAGGCGCATGTAAACACGTTCTGAGGAAAGATCCCCATGAGCAGAGGCCAACACATGGCAGTTCTTGAGATCACTTTTGAACTTCCGTGGTAAGGTTCCTGGATCAATGACCCTCAAGAGCACGGGCCGTGGATCATTAGCAGCACTGACAGACGTAGAAGCATCAACGCCCCCTAAAAGTATGGCTGAGGCATAAGCGCCTGCGGGGATGGTGTCCTCAACTTTCTTTCTGTTTTGGTGTGCCTCATAGCGAGCATTCTTTCGTAAGTTGAGGACAATCTTTCTGGATGTCTGGCCATCAAAGGTTGAGACTCTGGCAGAGGATGTGTCTTGCTCTGGCTCTTGATTCTTCTGCTCCAGTTGCGTGCGAAGCTCACTGATTTGCTCTTGCATCTGCTGAAGGGAATTTTCGTCTTGCGATGACGTGCGCTTTGCATTTTCTGCCATCGTTTGATTAAGAAGTCCTTCAAGTGATGAAAGCTTATCATTGAGCTTTTTGGACTCTTCTTCCATTCGCTGTGCCCAAATCTCACGAGGATCAAGATGGGAAGTAGAGCCTGCAATCTTAGACTCTTGTGTCTTTGACTGTACTGGAGGCTCTTTAGAGCCTGAGACTACATCGAAGAGAAAAAGCAGCGCTAAGACGAGAATAGATCCCACCCCTGCTAAAATGAAGAACTGCTTCTTTTTAAGGGCTTGAGGGGTTTGATTCTCACTCATGATCCACTCCTTGCTAAAATAAGAAGCACTTCAGTTTGTAATAAAGGTTTAAGCACTCTTGTTGAGAAAACGATGGCCAAAGGCTTAAATTTGGCAAAATGATGAGGGCTTAAAAGAAGCGTTGCGCCCCCTTCATTTTTGACCTGGCAAACCTTTCCAATGAACTGAGGAGAGTAGATCTCTTTTATAGGTTGAAGAGCCAGCTTAGGTTCAATCTTCTCTGAAAGATTGTTTTGAAGTGCAACAACCTTATAAGGCTCTTTTAAGACACCAGTTGCGTAAGACTTTATCAACTCAAGCATTAACCCTTGATAGCTGTGTAGCGGAGAAGTTTTCTCTTGTAACCCTTGCGTCTTTGGCCTCAATAAAATGGCTTCAGCTGATCTTCTTGAGGGTTTAACCCTGAGATCATGGGTTAAACCCTTTTCTGTCGTGAGAGTGATAAGGAGCGATTGACCTTCAGTACCTGGGGTGGGGGTGATAAACACTTGGCCGTTCATCTCGTCGAGCTCAAAAGAAAGCCGCCCATCTATACCAAAGAGCTGAGCAATGCGATCATTCTCAACCGATATTCGCGTGTGTTCAGTACTTGAGATCATGACTTCGCTGGAGCCATGATTTTTAATGGAAAGAATTTGAACAGCACTGGCGGCAGGAGCAAGTAAAGATACTGCTAGAAGTGGAAACTTACGCATGGTCTTGCTCCTTTCCTGTCAGAGGTTTAAAGGAGGTGATGAGCAATCGCCCATGAGCAAAAGAAAAGGTGAGGCGGTAGGTCTCTTCACGCTGGAAAATGCACTTTTGACTGACATAACCGACCATCTCGCCAGAGAGATCCACTTGTAAGTTCTTCTCCCGAACAACAACCTTTTTGGGATAAAATGAGGTGCTAAGCCCACTTTTTTGATATCTCTCTTCTTCTTCTCGAAGTTGGTGCTTGAGCATACCAATGCCACTTGTTTCTGCATAACGAAGCAAGAGTTCATGGAGATAGGAAGCACTTTGAGGAGTTTTGTTTAAGAGAATGCTTCCAAAGAACAAAGCCATCTCTTCCAGATACTGAGGCGAGACTTTACTTCGCTCAACCCACGTAGCCCCTGTGAGATGCGGTGGCACAAGCACAACCCGCTCACTCTGGGTACACAAAGCAAAGGTCATGAGCAGGTTTGAGCCAAGAAGACCTGACGCTATAAAGGTTAGGTAATTTCTGTGCCTTAAAAGATCTTGAAGCCTTAAATGCTGAAGCTTTTCTTTCATGACACCCACTCCCTGATATGTGAAGGCGGCGTTAAAGGAAGTTTGGCTTTGTTATGAGGCAGGTACCAGTACATCAAATGCTTGAGGGCGCCTTGGCCTGCCATCTTGCGGAGTTTGCGTAGTGCCCAGCAAAAGGTGAGACCCACCAAGAGTCCTGAGCCTTGATGGGATGTGCCAAGTCCCACAAGAAGAGGGATCAAAAGAGCGGCAGCTTCATCCTTGGTAAAAATCAACCACCTGGCAGGAGAATCCAGATGATGAAGGAGCAAGTGTTTTCCACGTTCACGCATAGCACGCTCCCTAAATCAAAAAAGTGTAACTGGCTTTAACCCAGTCCACGAAGGCATGAGCTGTGACAGCAAGACCTAAGAAAAGACCTGCAACAGGCCAGTTTCCTTTAACGCCTGAAATGACAATGCCGCCAAGGCCGCCTGCGATAGTTGCAAGCCTAAAACCACCCCCTGTGAGGGTTTTTTCAATCTTCGCAAAGACATCCTTCAAGACCATGTCATTTTCAGCAGCTTGAAGGCTGTGATGATAAAGAGCAGCACCAAGAAGGGTGAAATACCTCTTGAGTGGTCTTGTGATATTTAAAAGGCCCCCTTTTTCTTTAAAGTAGGGTATAAGTGGGTTGTACATTAATTCACTCCATTGTGTTGTTGGTGTACCGGAGACCCGCGCGTGAGAGGTCGAATTCTTTGCGCGGTCTCTGTCCTAATCTATGGTTCCTTCTTTCTCTAATCGCTTAAGCTGTGCTTTTATAAAGCGAATCATTTTCTTCAAGTTCCTCATTTGAAATTGTTTTTGTGCCTCAGTGAGTACGGTATCTCGCTCAAGGCTGGTAAAGGGTGCTTTTTTTACAAGTGTTAATTTCATTTTTATTCCTTTCACTAATTGTATTCATTGCTTAATTCTTGCGTATTGGGCGGCTTTAGGGGTGGATCAGAACTTCCAAAAAAGGGGTTTCTGAGAGGGGGAAATAAGCCCTTGTTGATATCCAAGGGTGGGGCAGTTAAATTTTGTATTTGAGGCTGAGTTAAAGGTGAAACAGCAGCGTTTTGCTCACTAAGAGCAGGTACTTGGCTTGAGTCTTCCGAGATAGAGATGGGTTGAGCTTCCCCTTGAGGTGCCTCAGGCTTGCTTTCCAGATTAGAGCCAGTATTCACAAGCACAAATCTAAGCTCATACCCTAACACTGATTCTAAAGCTTGTTGGATGGGGAGATTCATCAGATTTTTGCTCACATAATCTCGAATAAATTTAGAAGGTGCACAAAGGGTTACGTGATCATTTTGGGTCTCAAGAATGTCAAGGGCAGAAATCCAGCCCTTGAAGGTGCAAAATCCAACCTTCTTCGAGAGAATGAGACCTGTTTGAATCCAAAGAGGATGTTTGTTGGAAGTTGTAAACTCAAGAATAAAAGCTTCTTGAGCTTCTTCTGAAGAGGTTGGTGAGGTATTAGAGATTACCCGGTCGCCAATGCCGTAAGCATTGCCTTCAAAAATCTTGATGGCATGATCTTTTGTGATCACCCAATCCAGCGTTGCTTTAAAATCTGAGGATTGAGCTTCTCCCATCAAAAACTTGGATTTTGTAATGTTTTGGCAAACTCTCTCCCAGTTCTCAAAGTTCCCCTTGAGTTGAGTGTTTAAGACATGCTTAAGTTGGCTCATTCTCACAGGATGAAGGAGAAGTTCTTGGCCTTGAAGAACATACTTTGAGAACATCTCCATCATTTTTAATCCAATCTCTTCTCTCTCTTCCTCTTGTGTTTGATGAGGGATGCTGCTTGGGGAATTAAGGGGAGAGATGAGAGAGAGGGTTTTATGAGTAATCTCTGTATGTAGTCTCTGTTCCTTATAATGATCAGGTCGTTTTGTTATGTTGGATCGTGTCATTTTGCTACGATCGATTGTTACAAATTCTTGATGTTGGATCGTGTCATTTTGACCCAATCGATTGTTACATAGTTTAACCCCCTCTAATGCTTGGTAATTGATGGTGTACCATTTGCGATGATCAAGTCTTTGTTCACGCAGCTTACAACTTAAGATGAGCTTCTGTTTTTCAAGGGAATAAATAGTTCTCTTGATGGTCTCTTTTGACCAAAACGGGAACTGTTGGTGCCACCCTTCATAAGAATTATAGACCCAATGGCGATTGTTAATAAAATTCTTATTATGACTAGATGTAAGCCAATAATGCATTTGCTGCAGGACAATAGCTTCATTTAAGCCTACCTTTGTCGCCAAGGTTGGCAGCAACTGAAGAGGCATTTCATCCATAAGAAGTCGGCCTTTTGGTAAAGAAGATGGTTCTAAGGAAGGTTCTGGATTAAGATTCATAAAAGTATTCCTTATAGCCATCAGCTGTAGAGCATCTGTTATCTTCGATTGTGTCAAAATGTTCTGAGCATATTGTTATAATCGATCGTGTCATTTTGTTATGATCGGATGTGAGGAGTGTCTCTTCGATCGTATCAATTTGACCTGTTCGATTGTTACATGCTGTGATGCTCTCTAATGCCTGATAGTTGATTGTGTACCCCTGGCATTGCCTGGAATTTTTTTGGCTTAACTTGGCGTCGGTGATGAGATTCTGCCTCTTTAAAGAGATAATAGTATGCTTTATGGTATCTCTTGACCAAAATGGGAACTGCTTTTGCCACTGTTCAGAGGCATTGTAAACCCTATGCTGATTATCTCTATGAAAATGAAGCCAATAATGCATCTGTTGAAGTACAATGGCCTCATTTAAGCCAATTTTCCTTGCTAAAGTTGGGAATATTTGTAAAGGCGTCTCATTAATAAGAAGTTTTGTCATTCATGATGCCTGCATTATGTGTATAAAAAATTGCTAGTCTCATTAGATTCATCAACAAAAGTCTGAGACGTGTGCTGCCGAAGGCTGCGTTTTTCAAATTCTTCAACATCACACAAGCGATATAAGACTCTGCGACCAATCTTAAGATACTTAGGTCCTCGACCATTCCATCGCCATTGCCCAAGTGTATTAGGCTCCAGGTTCCATCTTTGGGCTAAAGCTGCGGGGGTTAAGAATCTATTGTCCATGGGTTTTTCTCCTCTTTTTTATGTGATTCCTAAGCAAGATAGACCCAGTAGGTAATTATGTCAATATATTAACAATGTTAATATAAAATATAACAATATATCATTTATAATAAATTATCAGTTGATTGATAGATAAAGATGTGTCTATATAGATGTTAAATAAACGACATAGAACAATAGAGTAGATGGAAAGATAGATTTATGAATGTGAGACAGCCAAATAAAGAGGCAGCAGCAAGACTAAAGCAGGCAAGAAGCCTTACAGAACTCCCGCGTACGATCTTTGCAAAAAAACATAAACTAAGTGCTAATTCCTTAGCAGCTTGGGAGAACGGAACATCCGCTTTTTCAGAAGAAGTCGCTGAGAATCTAGCAAGCATTTTGAGTAAAGAAGGTATTAAAGTAAGCGCTGAGTGGATCATGACAGGAAAAGGGGCTGCACCCATAGACTTAGGGGTATCATCCATTCAGAATTCTAATTTCCTACCTCTATCTATCAGCGATGAGGAAGAGTTCATATGGCGAGCAACAGCCGCATTTAAGGAGTTTTATAAAGATTCTTTGATGCTTGTGATTTATGATGATAGTGCGCTCCCTTTTTATAAGCCAGGGGATCACGTTGCAGGTAAAATTATTCCGCATGAGCAATTAGCCTTTATTACAGATGAGCCTCTGATCGTAGAATTAGAAAATGGTGGTCTGATGCTACGTTACATAGAGCTAACTTCAGAGCCAGATGTCTATAATTTAAAAGCAATCAACCCATCGAGTGTATTAGGTTCTACCATCTATGATGTCAAGATTAAGCGTGCAGCTAGAATTAATTGGATGTTTAGGCGCTAGAGTAAGGTTTCCTCAACTAATCTTAACGCTTAATAGCGATATTATCATTTGTACAAAGTAAAAATTTCACTTTTAAAACATCAGTAAGTCAAACATTCTTATCTTATTATTTACCTCTTGACCTTATACTTAGGTACAGGGTTTAGACTGAACTTATAGAGAAAGTTAAGAGAAATAATATGAAGGCACTCGATAAAGCACTTACTATTAAGAAAATAGCCCAAAAGGCTGGCGTTGGAATTGAAACTATCCGCTTTTACGAGCGTAAGTCTCTTTTAAATAAACCTCATCGTACAGTTTCAGGATATAGGATATTTTCTGAACAAGATATAAAACGTGTTCGATTTATTAAAAAAGCTCAAGAATTAGGTTTCTCCTTAGCTGAGATCAAAGAGCTTCTATCACTCAAAAATAATGCTTTTACTGCAAGAAATGATGTTTATCAGAAATCGCTTCATAAGATTCAGCAGATTAAAGAAAAAATAGAAAACCTACAAAAAATCAAAAATAGCCTTGAGCATCTTGTTGGATGCTGCAAAGGAGAAGGTAGGATAGAAGAGTGTCCTATTATAGAAGCTTTTGAGGGTGATAGTACGCCCAAGGGAGAAGAATCATGACCCAAAACCACTATTCTCCTCAGTGTTGCTCAAATTACCAAAAGAGAAGCGAAAAGACAATTAAGCCGACTTCAACAAAAGCTGTTGAATACACTTGTCCCATGCACCCAGAGGTCATAAGTCAAGGTCCTGGAATTTGCCTTAAGTGTGGGATGGCACTAGAGCCTAAAGCAATTTCACTCGACGAGGGGCATAATCCCGAACTTGAAGATATGCAAAAGCGCTTTTGGGGCGCTGCCATCCTTTCAGCCTTTGTTCTTTTGCTTTCAATGGGGACTATGGTGAAAGAGGATATCTTCAATAATCTATCTTCTTTCTTCTTAAGGTGGAGTGAGTTTGTTTTATCCACTCCAGTCGTTATCTGGGCTGGAGGGCCATTTTTTCAAAGAGCCGTTACATCGTTGCAGAATAAGAACCTCAATATGTTTACACTGCTCGCCTTAGGGATTGGAACTGCATATATCTATAGCTGCGTGGCACTTTTTTGGCCGCATTTATTCCCCTCAACGACAATAGTACATGGTCATGAAGTTGCCCTTTATTTTGAATCAGCATCTCTTATCACAGCACTTGCTCTTTTAGGGCAAGTGTTAGAGTTAAAGGCGAGACAACAGACCACTCAAGCTCTTAAATCTCTTTTAAAGCTTATGCCTGATACAGCAAGATTTGTGAAAGAGAATGGTCATGAACACGATACTCAAATTAGCAATATAAGGATTGGTGATATCTTAAGAGTTCGTCCTGGTGAGAAAATTCCTCTTGATGGCGTTGTACTGGAAGGAACAAGCCTGGTGGATGAATCCATGGTCACAGGGGAGCCTATCCCAGTTGATAAAAGCATTGGCTCAAAGGTTATAGCAGGAACTCTCAATGGAGCAGGGTCATTCCTCATGAGGGTTGAAAAAGAGC
Source organism: Candidatus Paracaedimonas acanthamoebae (assembly GCA_017307065.1). Taxonomy (NCBI): domain Bacteria; kingdom Pseudomonadati; phylum Pseudomonadota; class Alphaproteobacteria; order Holosporales; family Caedimonadaceae; genus Candidatus Paracaedimonas; species Candidatus Paracaedimonas acanthamoebae. The sequence goes on along the minus strand of JAFKGL010000016.1, from coordinate 29,135 downwards.
AAGGTGAGACTTTTCTTGCCAAAATAGTTCAGCTTGTGAGTGATGCGCAAAGAACGAAAGCGCCTATCCAAAGAATGGCAGACCTCACTTCTTCTTATTTTGTCCCTTTTGTGATTGTGGCGGCCATCATTACATTTGTTGCTTGGTTTAATTATGGGCCTGAGCCTCGTCTTAACTTTGCTCTCATTAATGCAGTTGCGGTTCTTATTATTGCGTGCCCCTGTGCGTTAGGCCTTGCAACACCGATGTCGATTATGATGGGGACGTCCTTAGGCGCGCAAAAGGGAATCCTTATTAAAAATGCAGAAGCAATAGAGACATTAGAGAAAGTGGATACGCTGATCGTTGATAAAACAGGGACCTTAACGCTTGGCAAGCCTCAGGTTGTTTCAATTTTTACAGATAACAGCATAAAGAATGAAGAGCTCTTGCGCTATGCTGCAAGCCTTGAGATTGCGAGCGAGCATCCTTTAGCACAAGCAATTGTCAGAAGAGCACAAAAACTGAACTTACCTCTTTTAAAGCTCGAAGGGTTTCAAACAATCATTGGTAAAGGCGCCAGAGGGCTTATAGAAGGCAAAGAGATTATGGTAGGGAATAAAAGCTTTCTTGAAGAAAATGATGTCAATACATCCTCGTTTATGAGCCAAGCTGATAATTTAAGAAGAGACGCTCAAACAATAATATTTGTTGCACTCAATAAAGAATTAAAAGGCATCATTGGTATTGCTGATCCTCTCAAGGACTCCTCAAAAGAAGCAATTAATCATCTAAGAGATTTAGGCATTAAGATGTATATGGTCACAGGAGATCATGAGGCAACAGCTAAAGCTGTTGCTGGTCAGCTCGGCATTAAGGATGTAAAAGCAGGTGCTACACCTGTCGATAAACTCGAAATTATTAAATCTCTTCAAGCATCAGGGGCAAAGGTTGCCATGGCAGGGGATGGCATTAATGATGCTCCAGCCCTTGCTCAAGCGGATGTTGGTATTGCAATGGGGACAGGCACAGATGCTGCTATTCATAGTGCAGGGATTACCCTTGTTAAGGGGGATCTAAGAGGTATTATACAAGCAAGACGCTTAAGCTCTGAAGTGATAAAGAATATTAAGCAAAATCTCTTTCTAGCCTTTATCTACAATATTCTAGGTGTGCCCATTGCAGCAGGTGTTTTATATCCCTTTCTTGGTCACTTACTCAGTCCAATTGTTGCAGCTGCAGCGATGAGCTTAAGCTCAGTGTCTGTAATCTGGAATGCTTTGAACTTGAAAAAGGTAAAACTTTAATAAAATTTAATTAAGAATATTTTAAGAGTTTTAGTCTAAAAATGGATATTCTAGGGGGAGCAGACGATGCACAGAACTTTAATCTTATCAATCATCTTAACAACTCTTTTTAACACGACTCCAACCTTTTCTCATGGGGGCGAAGACCATGGAGAAAGTAAGCCTTCTCCACAAGAAAGTATCTCGACTTTAGATTCTGTTCCCAGTGATTTAAGTTTGCTTCAAAGAGTCTTTTTGCCTCAAAAAAAGCAACGTGTGGCTAATCTTAAGGCTTTCCAAGCACAAAATATGGACCGTCCTCAATATGTGCTTCTCCCGGCTAAAGTCGTTGCAAGCCCTAATGGCTATGCCCAAGTGCATGTTCCTCAAGCTTCAAGAGTGGTTGCAGATCCAACTTATCCCATGCCCACGACAGGGGATAAGGTTGAGGCCAATCAAGTAATTGCTATTGTTGAGCCTCTTGTGAGTTCTGTTGATTTAACAGATAAGAAAACAGAGCTTTATAAAATTGAAGGTGAGATTGCACAACTTGAAAGAGATGTTGAGCGACTAACCACTTTAGGAAAATTCTCTGCCCGTAAAAAGCTTGAAGATACCAAAACAGATTTAGAAAGCGCTAAAAAGCGTAGGCAACAAATCTTAACAACTGGCCTTGGACGCGAGCTTATCCGTGCACCTATTGCAGGCATCCTTAATGATTCTCACCTCTTGCCTGGGCAAATTGTTCAACCTGGCCAGCCTATTGCAGAAATTGTCGATCCTGCTTCTTTTCAAATTGAGGCTTACACTTATGATTACGCTCTCACCAATCAAATTAAAGAAGCCTCTTTACGATCTTCTTTAGAGGCTGAAAAGGTTTATCCTTTAACGCTTAAAGGCTTAAGTCCAAAGGTTGGGGAGAACGATCAAGCCCGTCATATTTTATTTAGCATAAAAGAAACAGCTCCTGCCCTCATGATAGGAGAGTTTGTTGATGTGATGATCTCGCTTCCTTCAACCTTTAAAAAGGTTGTCATTCCGCAAACAGCCCTTTTTAAAAATGGTAAAAATTACAGCGTATTTATCCTTGCAGAACCTGCGCTTATTGTTACGCGCCCTGTCCAAGTTGGGCTCTTTTTTGACGATAAAGCTGAAATCCTTGAAGGGTTAAAACCTGGTGAACGTGTTATTGAAAATGTTGAAACTTTAGCAACAGCCCTTAGGAAATAAGCATATTATGTTTACCAAAATTGTTGAATTCTCCTTAAAAAATAGATGGCTTATCCTCTTCTTATATATGGCTGCTGTCATCTATGGCTCTTTAATTGTGCCTAAAATGCCAATTGATGTCTTCCCAGATCTCAACAGGCCCACTGTAACTCTTTTAACTGAAGCGCCAGGGTTTGCCCCTGAAGAAGTGGAAAAGCAGGTTACATTCCCTATAGAAACAGCCATGAATGGGCTTCCAGGCGTCATGCGTGTTCGGTCAACCTCTGGCATTGGGCTTTCAATTGTTTATGTTGAGTTTGATTGGGGAACAGACATTTATCGCAACCGCCAGCTTGTGAGTGAAAGGCTTAATACAACACTCTCACAACTTCCTGCCAATGTTATCCCTGCTTTAGGGCCTGTGACTTCCATTATGGGTGAGATTCTTTTAATTGGTGTGAGTTCTCTGCGTGGTGAGACTTCTCCTATGGATTTAAGAACGATTGCAGATTGGACAATGAGGCCACGACTTTTAAGTATTCCAGGGGTTGCTCAAGTGATTCCAATAGGGGGTGAAGTCAAGGAATATCAAGTTCAACCTTTAAGCCATCGGATGCTTGGATACAATGTGAGCTTAGATGACCTTTTAAAAAGCCTTGAGGGGTTTGCTCAAAATACAACAGGGGGATATTTTGAGAGCTTTAAAACAGAGTCACTGATTCGATTTTTAGGACTTACAAACAAGCTTGAGGATCTTAAAAAGACGCCTCTTAGATATCAAGGCGCTCACGCGTTAACGCTTGATCAGGTAAGTCATGTTGTCTTTGCGCCTACTGTTAAAAGAGGAGATGCCAGCATTAATGGTAAGCCTTCTGTTATCCTCTCAATTCAGAAGCAACCAGGCGCTGATACAGTTTCTTTAACACGTGACATTGAAAAAAGTCTTAAAGAGCTTCAAAAGACAATGCCTGCAGATGTTAAAGTGGATCAAATTCTCTTTAAGCAAGCCACTTTCATAGAAAACTCAATCCAAAATGTAGAAGAAGCTTTAAGAGACGGAGCTATTTTAGTCCTTATCATCCTTTTTGCGTTCCTCATGAACTTCAGCACAACCTTTATCAGTATTACCGCAATTCCCATTTCAATTCTAATTACGGCCATTATCTTTCATCAATTTGGCTTATCCATTAACACCATGACCTTAGGGGGGCTTGCCATTGCCATTGGAGAGCTTGTGGATGACGCTGTTGTTGATGTTGAGAATATTCTAAGGCGTCTTAAATTAAATGCTAAGCTCACCACTCCTTTACCTATTGTTCAAGTGATTAAAGATGCTTCAGTGGAGGTTAGAAGTTCGATCATTTATGCAACACTGACTGTGGTGCTTGTTTTTCTGCCTCTTTTTGCCTTAAGCGGTATTGAAGGTAGGCTCTTTAGCCCTTTAGGGGTTGCTTATATCGTCTCAATTCTAGCCTCACTTCTTGTGTCAATCACCTTAACGCCGGTCTTATCCTATTACTTGCTGCCGCGTATCAAGGCAATAAAGCATGGTGATAGCTGGCTTGTTAGGCACCTTAAAGAGTGGGATACCAAAGTCCTTCAGTGGTCATTTGCACGTCCTAAGATTCCTATTCTTACAACAATCTTACTTACTCTCTTAGCCTCTGCATCGGTTCCTTTCTTAGGAAAGGCCTTTCTTCCTTCTTTTAATGAAGGAACAGTGACCATTAACTTAAGGCTTCCCCCAGGGACATCCCTTGAGGAGACCAATCGGGTAGGTACCATTGCAGAAAAGCTTGTTTTAGAAGTGCCTGAAGTAATCTCTGTTGGGCGCCGAAGTGGGCGTGCTGAGCTTGATGAGCATGCTGAAGGTGTTTACTCTTCTGAAATCGATATTGATCTCAAACCATCAAAGCGCTCTCGAGAAGAAGTCTTAAGTGCTCTCCGTAAGCGCCTTGCAACCCTTCAAAATGCAGTCATCAATATTGGGCAGCCAATTTCTCACCGCTTAGATCATTTACTCTCAGGGGTAAGAGCTGAGCTTGCCATTAAAATTTTTGGAGAGGAGCTTAATCAACTTAGAGAAAGTGCCGATAAAGTGAAATCTTTAATGAGTGATATAAAAGGCATAACGGATTTGCAAGTTGAACAAATAACCTTAATCCCTCAAGTCCAAATTATTCCTAAAAGAGAAGAAGCACTTAAGTATGGTATGAATGTTAATACCTTAGGCGAGACAATTGAGACACTGCTGTCAGGAAAAATTGTAACTCAAATTTTAGAAGGGGCTAGAAGATACAATCTTGTTGTTCGTTTGCCCGTAGCAGAAAGAGCAGATCTTGATAAAATCCGCAACACACTTATTGACTCCCCTGCAGGCAAAATCCCTTTATGGTTTGTGGCTGATATTCAAGAAACCCAAGGGCCTAATCAAATAAGCAGGGACAATACCCAAAGGCGTATCGTTGTCTTTGCTAATACCAAAGATCGTGCTTTAGGTGATGTTGCAGAAGATGTTCAAAAAAAGCTTGCCTCTCTCAAACTCCCTGAAGGGTATTTTATAAAATTTGAGGGGCAGTTTGAAAGTCAAAAGTCAGCAACTGAGCTTATTTTCTTACTTTCTCTTCTCTCGCTCATGGGTATTTTTATCCTTCTCAATAGCCACTTTAAATCAACTCCCTTGACGCTTATTATTATGGCGAATGTGCCTATGGCGTTTATTGGAAGTGTTGTTGCAATCTGGGTGACCAATCAAACACTCTCAGTTGCAAGTCTGGTGGGCTTTATCACGTTGACTGGCATTGCCACTCGCAATGGCATCTTAAAGATCTCTCACTATCTTCATTTAATGAAATATGAAGGAGAGACGTTCACAAAAGAAATGATTATTCGAGGATCACTGGAGCGGTTGTCTCCCGTTCTTATGACGGCACTTGTTGCAGCTTTTGCTCTTGTTCCCCTTTTAATAGGTGGAGATCAACCTGGAAAAGAAATTCTGCATCCTGTTGCAGCCGTAATATTTGGTGGCTTGATCTCCTCAACCTTACTCGATACGATCTTAACACCTGTTGTGTTCTGGCTTGTGGGTCAACGTTTGATAGAAACACAAAAACTTATTATTGAATAGGAGAAAAATTAAATGAAAAAGTTACACACGTATTTAAATTCTTTGGGAGTAACCCTTGGGATATTAAGCTTAACGCCCGCTGCTTTGTCTCATGAGGGAGAGTCTCACAAAATGGCATCTGATATGAAAATGAATCATTGTTCACATGAAGACCAGCAGGAGCCTACAATTAAAGTTGATGTTTTGCTCTCAAGCCAAGCGCAAAAGGACAAAATTATACCAACAAGAATCAAGCTGACATCAATCAAGGATCATAAGGAAGTCCTTCTCACTGATCTTAAGGAAGTCCATACTGAGAAAATACACATCCTTATTTTTGATCAAACACTAACTGATTATCAACATGTGCACCCTACTCCTACAAAAGAGCCAGGTGTTTATGAGTTTAGGTGGACACCTAAGAATGAAGGAACTTATAAGATATGGGTTGATATTGTGCCCTTAAACACAGGAAAAGAAGAATATATCAGCACGAATCTTGCAACAGTTGGAAATTACAGTCCAGCAGCTGAGAAGAAATTAAGCCTTGATGAGAAGATTGGTAATAACCTTTACTCATTAGCCTTCGAGACTAAAGAGCTCAAAAAAGGGCAAGCCGCAATGGGCAAGATAAAAGTTCTCAATAAGGAAGGAAAAGATGTGAAAGATCTTGAGCCAATAATGGGGGCTTTTGCGCATATTGTTGCTATTAATGAAGATTTTAAAACAATTGCTCACGTTCATCCTATGGGGAAAGAGCCTACAGATGAGAAGGAAAGAGGAGGGCCTGAACTAATGTTCCATTTTATGCCAGAGAAGTCAGGTTTTTATAAAATATGGTTACAGATCAAACTGGCGGGTGAAGAAATCTTTGTCCCTTTTGGTGTAAACGTGAATTAAGCCATCAACAAAAAATGTTATAATAGTGAAAATATTAAGCTTATTTATGGTTGTTATGATTGGGATCGTGTCAACGATCCCAGCTGAGGCAACCCGTCGCCATCGCGTTGCAGCGTTTAGAAAAAAACAAGCTGAAGAAGCAAAAAAACTAGATGAAAAGCAAAAACAAGAAGAACAATCGCAAATAGAGAAAAAAGCTAAACAACAAGAAGAAACGTCAATTTTAACACCAAAAAAACAAGAACGGCTTAAAATTATAGCCTCTTAATCATAAATATTGGTTAATAGTTTTTATTTATTGCTAGAGATATTCACTTATTCTTACTAGAAGCCTAAGCTAGCAGAGTAAATTAAATTTATTTTGATATTTTTAGACTTTGCGCTACTCTTATTAAGAAATGCAACAAAGTGAGGTCTCAATGAAAGCGCGTCTATCACAGTCTTTCCTTTTCTTGGCTTTTATAATTCTAATAGCTCCTTTACAAGCAACAGATACATTTAAAGAAGAGCAAACAATGTTTGGTCGCGCTGTTAGAGCGTCTCAAAATTTTTGTTATCAAGTAATGGCTAAAACATTTTGGGATCCTCTTATGCGTGGATTTAAGCCTGGAAGAGTTATTGCAATCACTGAATTAGATATCCAGCCTGATGATAAAGTCCTTTTTGTTGGGGAAGGAACTGGCCTCGATTTTGAAGTGCTTCCAGAAGATTTGAATAAGACTAATTTACAAGCCTTCGATTTTTCACCTGAGATGGTGAAACAAGCTAAATTGAAGGCTCACCAGTTTAATATTCCAGAAGAAAATATCTTTATTGGGGATGCTCAGCATTTGCCCTTTAAAGATGAGAGGTTTGATAAAATATACTTTCCTCTCTCCTTGGCCTCAATCCCAAATCCTACTTTAGCATTACAAGAAGCTGAGCGAGTCCTTGAGAAAAAAGGAAGAGTTGTAATTATGGAAAAGCTTATTGATGATGGCCATCAACCTTCATATTTACGACAACTCTTGAACTTTTTTACAAAGTTTATCTTTGCAGATATTAATCGAAATCTTACTCAAATGTTAGGGGAAGGTTCTTCCTTTAAGAATTAATTACCAATCTTTAGAAGGTAAGTTGTCAGGATTCTTTGCTAGAAGAATAGGAGCTTCTTATCGCATCGCAACTCTTGTACGTATCAACGACTTTCCAGAGCTTGAAGCTCAGGGGGCGAAATTAAGCCAAAAGACTAAAACAGATTAACCTCTCAAAGTATATTTCCTTTATAAGACATGTTACTCATTAAAGAATAATGAGTAAAATGGTTAAAGGTGATGGATATAAAGAGTTTTTAGATAGGCTTTGTCACTAAACTATTGGTTGGCGCAGTCCCTACAATTAGCATAGTTATAGGTAGGAGGGGGATTTTAAGCAAAGTTTTAGTTGAATCGCTGATTAGCGAAAATAACTTATTTATAGTTTCCAATTATATAAGCAGTTTCTGCTTCCAAGCATTGGATAAACCCAACAACATGCTTCCTGATTTCTTCCTGACGCTCAGGGGTTAGATAAGATTCAGCCTCAAAAAAGCACTTTGAAAGATGAGATTTTTGGCTCAGGAATTCTAATTTCTTTTGCTTTCTAAAAGGCTCTAACGCTTCCTTTCGTAATAAATTTAGTGCTTCAATCTGTTCCCATTCTGCTTGAATAAAAGAAGAGACATTGTGGGAAGCATCAGTTGATACTTCTGGATATTCTAGTATTCCAAGGCAAGCGGCATAAGATAACAAATCTGCTTTTGCAAGCCACCTTAAGTAGTTAATGACGCCTAACGTGGCAGGGCAAGGGGTTATCCATTTGAGTTGCTCTTTGCTATAACCTAGTTCCATAAGTCCTTTTAAGAGCATATTGCTATACCAATAACTCTCAGAGAGTGTGCTACATAATTGTTCTTTTAAATTAGCATTGGCTGTTTGTGATATAGCGGCGCTTAAATGATCGGGAAATGAATCTGCGAAGTGATAGAGAGTAAAAAGATGCCGTTTCAATATTTCCTTAAGACTTTCTTTGTTATTCTCATTGATAGAGCTTATTTTCTCAACTCTTCTCGCGCATTCAGTACTCATAAGATGAGCATAAAAAGATGATGCAGGGACAAGACTTTTACTGCACAGAACTAAAAAACCTATCTCATAAAGAGGTTGTAAGGCCTGTATAACTTCAGTTTCAGAAGACGAATGAAGGCTTGCAATTTCTCTAATGGTATAATCCCCATACAGGTAAGGTAGCAGATCTTGAAGTACTAAACTGACCGAAGGATCAAATTTTATTGTAGAGCTTATATTTTTAAATCCCTGTACTAGAGTGTCTGAATGTTCGAGCGTATTTTGCTCATAAACAAGTGTGATATAAGGGTTAATTTTTAGTCGAATATCTTCTTGCAGAGAGCCTATCAACTTAGAAGAGACAATAATTCTAGTCCCATTGATATAACTTTCTGTACTGCCTGGGTGAGAAAAAGCAATTAATGATTTAAATAATTCAAGAGAAATTGTTTCATGAATACAAGTTGCTTGATTGCTCTTAAACCAACTTGTTAAAGGTAATAGTTGTTGATGCGGCCTTTCTTTTTTTTTCATTTTTATACCCTGTAATTTTTAGGAATTTATTTTTATGTCTGTAATCTTTAAGTAAGTCCTACATAGTCGTTAGATAATATGCCTCGTTCAAAAGCTTATATTCATGTAATGCGGCTTCCAAAAAAACTTGCCTTATTGCTGGATTATCTTTTTGAGAAATAGATTGGCACTGAGCATCAAGAATATTGATAATCCTTGTTAAGTATTCTTCTGCATTCAGAGAAATACAATTTTCAATGAACTTATTATAGGGATGTTCAAGTGGTTTGAGTGTTATATAGCGCTGACACGACATAGCCATCATCCCAAACCGAGGTATGATCGCGACAAGGAGCAATAATATTTGCTCTCCATCAATTAATGAGCGAAAAAATCCTATATATTCTTTGCACACTGGCGAAGCTTTATAGGTCTCTATCTTAAAGTCATTCACCTGATCATTGAAATTATCAGCTAGAATGAGAGAAATATTCGCGACTCTTAAGAGAGCAGAAGTAATGCAGGTTGTTGGAAACGACCTTGATAGGGATAATAAGTTCCTTGAAAGCTCATGCCATATCCAGGTTTGTTGTCTAACAAATAAGTCGTATTGCTCCGCTGTTAAACTTCCATCTATTAGGTGTCCATAGAACGGGTGTTTGAGAGCAGCTTCTTGGAGTAAGTGAGCTACACTCTCTACCGAATCTACAATAGGAGGTATTAAGTTAACTTGATTCATAAAACTATTCTACTAATGCAGGAAACAGAGGTTATTCTGGCAATTGAAAAGTGAACATTTTGTTCTCCCCAGCCGAACTTAAAAAGAGGCTCAGCCACTGAGTAGCGACTGAGCCAAGTTGAGGGGGAGATTTTACGTTGAGGAATACTCTGTTCCTCACGATTTGGCATTTGAGGGGTGCCAAATTGCTTAAGAAGCTTTAACCTTTTGGTGTTTATTAGTTGTATATTCTTATGATACACTTAAGTACCTGTTGCTTATATATGTGTTATACTGTAAGTTATATCTTACGCATTATAAGTTATATATGTCAATACTTATTTGAGATTTTTTATGGCGGCAATTCGGAAAGATTTAATTCGTGAAGAAATAAAAAGAAAGCAGTTAACTATTGCTGCATTCGAGCGCCTTGCAGGCTTGCATCGCAATGCTGTTCAACAAATTCTAAAGGGCCAAAATAAAAACCCTTCTTTAGAGGTGATGCAGAAAGTAGCAGATGCATTAGGATGCTCAGTCAGACAATTGATAGAAAGAAGCAGCATTGATGATGAAGAATTAAAAGTTAAAGAGGATATTACGCAAGAAATAACGGAAAAGCTCAATAGTGCTTTATTTGAAAAAACCGTTGCACTTGTTTTAAAACTTTATAATCAATTACAGGTTTCACATAATTTTGAACAAACACTGACTATTGTCAAACAAGTTTACTTATACTCTCAGAAGAATAACCTTGAAAATCCAGACGAGCGTTTCGCAGGGTGGGTTATTGGCACTATAGAATAAAAAAGATACAAGATTTACTTAAATTGCTGAAAGTGGCACTTTATGAACATCAAAGTTTTTTATAATTTCCAGCGTGCGATGATGGGTAGCCCCAAATTCTTGGGTGTGTTTTTGTAAGTATTTTTGTGCTAAAAACTTATCTTTAATACTTAAGCCTAATAGAGAGAGTTTCATATAGAGATCGCTAACATCATCTAACCCTTTTACAAGGCAGACATTATCGTAAATCTTTTCTGTCCGTAAGTATTCATCATAAGCTTTTTCGAGCTCTCCCTTTTTAAAATAGATATCCCCTAATACTTTGTGTGCAAATGCTTGATTGGTATGCTTACTTTCACCTTTATAAGCTTTATTATAAGTTTCAATACATTGCTTAAGGATAAGAATGGCTTCATCTAGTTGCCCTTTAAGACTTTTAAGAGCAGCCAACATGACTCTGGAACGCGCAGGCATAGCATGGTCATCTGTTTGAAAAAACTCTTGGCATTGATGATAAGCCTTTTCAGCAACTTTCAGGCCATCTGTGACCTTTCTTTGCTTTAATAAAATTTCTGACTGTTGGATGTATAAAGCGAACTTTAAGACGGGATATTCTTCAATGGTTTTTATTAGCTGTTCTGCTGTGATGCTTTCTTCATAAGCTTGTTGTAAATCGCCCTCGTCAGTTAATATTAAGGACTTAGCAAACCGAAACAAAGATTTATAAATTTTACTATTAGCGGCCTCGTAAAATTTTTCTCCTTGTTGTGCATATTCTTTAGCAGTCTTAACATTACCAAATACTGTATAAAATTGAGCTAAGTTTGTAATTGTCCTCAGTTTTTCATTATTCTGCCCATCTAATTTTAAAAGAATAGATAAAGCTTCTCCCATATTTTTTATTGAGAGGTGAATATCACTAATTTTCCAAGCATAATAATTCCCCAGATTAATAAGGTACAGGGCGTGCATAAATTCGGAAGAAAAATTCACATCCTTATTTAGTGCTGAGATCTCTTTAACTGACTTTTCAGCTAGATCAAGGTCTCTTAGTCCACTTAAATAACATTCAAGAAGTAAAACTCGAAGCGTTAATAATGATGGTGTCTTTATGCCGATAGCATTGGCATGCGTCGCAATCTTTTCTAGGTGATAAAGAGTTTCACGGTTTTCTAAAAGGCTCTGAACCATAACATCTGTTTCTTGATTCAAAAGATCCAGGAAAGCCTCAATACCATGGTTAATGATTTGTTTAGCTTGGTCTTGTGTAGCTTCTCTTTGAATTTCATTCTGGACAATCTCATGAATATTATAGCTTGTGTTATCACCCTTTATTGTTTTTTCTGGTTTATGTATTTCAATCAGCGAGTGCTTTAAAAGCGTAGCAATTAAAAAGTTATAGTCAGAGACTATTTTGGCATAATGAATCCATTTTTTAATGATATTTGCTGAAATATTCTTGCTATCGAGATAGGACATAAAAATTAAGAGAGCGTGGGCTTCTGGATTATTCTTCTTAATCTCATTAAAGGATATTTTTAATGTCCTGGAAGCGGTCTCGCTATAATTGTCCATAAAATTACCCTCATATATTGTTTTATCTCTGGCTTCTTGTACTATACCTTCATTTATGATTTTCTTATAGTTTTCTATATTACTTGAAGGATGCGTTTTAAGGTAAGCTACAGCTTGGGCAAGAGCCAAAGGATAATCCTTTAGTGTTTCAGCTAGGTCTTCTGCATTTTTTATATCTTGGTCATCTAGTATTCTTTTTATGTACTCTAGGGATTCGGCCCGTGTAAAATTCTTTAATAAAAGTTGATTATTCCATGTTGCAGAATTTTTAGAAGTGATAAGAATATGATTGAGTTTTTGAGAATGCTTTTCAGGAATATACTTCTCAATAACTTTTATATCTGAAGCATTATCAAAAATTAACAGCCAAGATTGATCAATTGTTCTAAGTTTATTCTTTGCAACCTCTATAAGAGTATTGAGACTTATTTGTTTAATTTGAATCCTCTCAGAAACTGGACTTACATTATTCCATTGCTCGCAAAACTTTACAATTTGGCTGGAAATATCCTTGGAAGCATCAAACCACCACACAATGTCATAGTTATTGTAATTCTTATGAGCATACTCTTTGGCCAGTTGAGTTTTACCAATGCCTGCAATCCCTGTAATGACAAAATACCTACCCATAGAGCTATTCATAAGCTGTTGCTGAATTTTCTCTAACTCTTGAGTTCTTCCTATAAAGTTCTCATTTTTTAGGGGAACATTCCATATTTTAGGGGGTTGTGAGTGAGCTGTTAGATGAATACTCACCAGAATTAAGAATCTTGAAAGCAAAGTTTTATTTAACATGATCTCCTCGAAGACTTACAACATTGCTGGAAGAGGATTTTTTCTTACTATCTTCCAAGCGGACTGGAATTTTCAACTCAAGCCTATTTATCTTGGTGTCGCTTGAATTTTTCGTTAATTGGCCCCCAGCATTTTTGATGAGTACTTCTATATCATCCCATGAAAGATTAAGAGGGTTAGAGTAGAGTTTAAATTTTGATTGGTGCTCTTTTGCTTTGAAAGCTTCAAAGTCCTTATCATTCCAAATATAGCCATCATCTTCGATGCTTAGGCTTAAGGCGAGGCTATGGAAGAGTCTACTTTCAGACATCTTTAATTTTATTGTGCCACGTTGTGGTAACCTATCTATAATTTTATAAATGATATTATAGAAAATCTGTAAAATAAGAGTTTCATCTGCATAAGCCTCTTTGAAACAATGAGTAAGATCGAGAGCGACATGTATATTTTTCTTAGAAATAAGATGAGAGCACATCGCTAGCGATTTTGTAATAATGCTCTCTAAAGAGCATTTAACAATATTGCTTACATTAATCATTCCAGACATAATATGATTTGCATTATCATAAATCTTGGCTGAAAGCTTAAGGTGTTCTTCAGGGCTTAGCCTTGAAATCATTTTTCCTGATAAGTCGCTCACAAACATTTGACTGATTTTCTGGATTTCTGCGCTTAATTGCTGAAATCTCCCCAAAAACTCGCATAAGGACTGGAACATGTATTGCCATTGATTTGTAGAAGCCTTTAAATCTTCATTTTGTTCTTTATAAGAGTTGCATTGTACCTGGTGGTTTTTAAGATCATTTTGGAGAGAATGAATTCTCGTCTCATAACGCTGACTAATTCTGGTTTCAATTCTTCGGTAAGCAACCAATAAATACAGTACAAATAACATCCCTAAAGACAAGATAAAGATAATAGGCCAGATTGTTTGCTGGAAATAGCTTTTTAATGTGTAGGGTTGAGGGCCACTTAGAAGAATTACTGTGCCTAGTTGGGAGAAATAAATATAAGATTTAAAGCTTTTACCCTGGTAAACAAGCGGAGATCTTAGAGTCTCTCTAGCTTTTAGAGATCTTTTATAGATGTGTTTCATATCTTGAATATTAATAATTGCAGAATTATGGCTCTCTTCCTTTCCCAAGAGAGATGCTTTCAAAGACTTGATAAAAACATAATCATTTGGTCTTAGACAAAGTCCTAAAAATAATTCGTCTTGTGTATAGATAAGGAAATATCTGCTATTAAAGAAGCTTGCAGTTTTTAAATTTACTCCCTTTAAAACTATCTCAGGATGAGTGATTTTACCATGAGAGGCAATAAGTTGATCCGTATTACCCATAGAAAGAAAGTATTTTTCATTGATTATGGAAGAAACATCCAATGAATCTTGATCAATAAACTTATAGTCCTCTTTAAGAAGAGAAGGAATTTTCTCCTCATACTGCAGACGAGGGGTTAATGAAATTCTTGTCTCAATAGTTTTTAGTATAGATAGTTGGATCTCAAGCTTCTTTTCAATGCTATTTCTAAGTTTATGGATATAAGTTGAATAGTCCTGTTCTCTGTAAAAGGATTTAATAGTATAAGAGGCGAGAATAAAGACAGCTAAGGCTACTAATGTAATACTCCCAACCCAAAGTAAGTCATAAAATAGAGGAGGTTTTAAGGCGTGCTTATTATCTCTCATTTTGCCACTTATGCCTGTGTGCTAACCTTATATTTATACTAATAAATAAAAGATAATAAAATAAAAATTGCTTAGTTGTCTAAGGGGGATGCTATAAGTGCGAAGTAATATTAGATTTCAGCATTCAAGATCCTGCTTAGAATGGTTAACCTGATGATGTTAGACTATCTGACGATTTTAACGACTATAATTTTAAGTAATTTTTGAGAACAAAACTTTTGCTTACTTTATGTTTAAATTTGCTCCCCATGTGCTCCCCCAAAGGGAAATCAATTTTGGGAAACAATGAATAAGTGTTTGATTTTACTGGTGCCGGATGTCGGATTCGAACCAACGACCTACTGATTACAAATCAGTTGCTCTACCAGCTGAGCTAATCCGGCGTATAAAGACAAAAGAAGGCTTAACATAAGAAAAGCACTCATTCAAGTAAAACTGAAAATTTATTCTAAACAATTTATTCTTTTTAATCTCTAGAGAGTTTTTGTAGAAGACGCTATAAAGAACGCAAGACAGAAAAAGAGATGAATTTTCAATGATACAGCCATTAGCAGATAAAATCGAACAGCACCTTCAAGAAGCTTTTCAAAATCTTGGATTAGAGCCCTCTTTAGGACGTGTTGTTCCTTCAGGACAAACGGACTCTCATTATCAATGTAATGGAGCTTTTAAGGGAGCCAAAATAAAAGGATGTTCTCCTGTAGCTTTAGCGAACGACCTCCAAGAGCAGATCTCTGCATTGCAAGCTTTTGCAACTCTTTCTGTGAGCGGCCCGGGTTTCCTCAATATTATTGTTCATGATGCTTGTTTGGCTGAGTATGGAAACCGCATTTTTGAAGATAAGCGGCTAGGCATCCCCTTGAAGGACATCAAGCAGAAAGTCGTTATCGATTTTGGCGGCATTAATATTGCAAAAGCAATGCATGTGGGACATTTAAGATCTTCAATTATTGGTGAATCCTTACAACGCATCGCCCATTCTTTAGGCGATGAAGTCATCAGTGATATTCATTTAGGAGATTGGGGGCTTCCAATAGGAATGCTCATTGAAGAATTTAGGATTTTGCATCCTGAATGGCCTTATTTTAAGGAAGATTTTAACGAAAATGAAATGGCCGCACCGCCCATTACAATTGAGCAACTTGAGGTTTTATATCCTCAGGCGGCAGAGCGTTGTAAAGAAGAAGGGGCTCGTGAGAGCGCGCGGAAGGCAACCGCTGATTTACAACAGGGGCATCGAGGATATCGAGCCTTATGGCAGCATTTTAGGCAACTTTCTGTCGAGGATATTAAAAGACAGTTTGAACCTTTAGATATTCGTTTTGATTTATGGTTGGGTGAGAGTAGTGTGAACGATCTCATCCCAGCTTTACTTCACCAGTTGACAGAAAATCAGATGGCTCAAGAGAGCGACGGTGCCACGATTGTCGAAGTGGCTACTGATGGCGATAAAAAGCCTATGCCACCCCTGATTTTGAAGACTTCAGATGGCAGTATAACGTATGGCATGACGGATATTGCGACGATTTCACAACGAGAGGAGATGTTTAAGCCTCAGTATGTTTTATATGTGGTGGATAATCGTCAAAGTCTTCATTTTGAGCAAGTTTTTCGAGCCGCTAAGAAAGCAAAAATTGCTGAAAATATGAGTTTAGAGCATATTGCTTTTGGAACTCTTAATGGTACAGATGGCAAACCTTTCAAAACGCGCTCTGGCGGTGTCATGAAATTGCAAGACTTATTAGAGTCAGCTATCACAAAAGCTCAACTTCGCATTGAAGAAGCGAATTTGGGAGAAAATATTTCTCCTCAAGAGCGAGATGACATTGCAAAAGCGGTGGCTATTTCAGCTATTAAATTTTCCGATCTTATGATTCCACGGACGTCAGATTATATTTTCGACTTGGATAAATTTGTTAGTTTTCAAGGAAAGACTGGTCCTTATTTATTATATACGGCGGTAAGAATCAAATCTCTATTGGCAAAAGCAAAAGAGCAAGGTTTAGCACCAGGGACAATAACAATTGAAACAGATAAGCAGCGCGACATTATTTTGAACGTTGTTCAATTAGCACGCATCTTAAAAACAAGTTATGAAGAAAGAGCCCCCCATCATTTATGTGAACATGCTTATGCTCTTGCTCAAAAGTTCAGTACTTTTTACCAAACGTGCCCTATCTTAAGTAACAAAGATTTAAACCAAGCAACATCTTGGCTTACACTTGCGAATCTTACCCTCCTTTGCCTTGAGAAAATCTTATTTCTGTTGGGAATTAAGATTCCTGAAAAGATGTAAAAAATTAAAGATTTGAGCGCGGGAAATAAAGATAGAATTATAGATATGTCTTACCATACGGATCTTTTTCTACATTAAATTTCTTAGAGTAGAGTTTATTATAAAGTCCCTTTTCTTTTATTAAGGCTTGATGAGTTCCTTCTTGAACAAGCTTACCTTTGTCCATGACAAGAATTCTATCACAATTCTGAATGGTTGTAAGATGATGAGCGATCACAAAGGTTGTACGATCCTTCATAAGATGCGCAAGCGCTTGTTGAATAAGGGATTCGCTTTGCGGGTCGAGTGCATTCGTTGCTTCATCTAAAAGCAGAACAGGCGCATTTTTCAAAAGTCCTCGCGCAATTGCGATGCGTTGACGTTGCCCTCCTGAAAGGTGTCTTCCCTGATCTCCCAAAATCGTATTAAAGCCGTCAGGTAAAACGTGAGAAAATTCATTAATATAAGCAGCTTCAGCTGCTTGCATAACTTCTTGATAAGTAGCTTCAGGGCGAGCAAAAGCAATATTTTGGTATAAGGTATCATGAAAAATGATTGTTTCTTGAGAGACTAAAGAAAAAGTTTGTCGTAACGTTTGAAGATTGAAGGCAGTTGCTTCGTGACCGTCGATAAGAATAGAGCCTTCTTGGGGATCATAAAATCGTAATAAAAGCTTAAAAAGAGTGCTTTTTCCCGCGCCAGAAGGACCAACGAGGGCAATTTTTTCTCCTTGCTGGATTTCAAAAGAAAAATTTTCAAGAGCCCAGATATGAGGGCGAGATGGATAAGCAAAGCAAATATTTTTCAGGCGAAGATGACCTCGGATATATTTCTGAGGCGTCAAAGGAAAGAGCGCCTGATGAAGCTTAGAAGGTATTTTTAAAATTTCAAGAAGGCGACTCATGGCACCAGCAGCTTTTTGAAAATCTCCGAGAACTTCGGCAATTTCATTTAAAGAACCCGCAGCAATAAGAGCATAAAATAAAAATGAGAGGAATGTTCCGGGGCTTAGATTCTTTAAAATGACGGCATGTCCGCCTAAACTTAGAAAGCTACTAAGCGCCACAAAGACACATCCAATTACCACAGAAATTAAGAGGGCTCTTATTCGAAGACTTTCTCGACTTATGTTAAGGTTGGTCATATTTAAGGTGGAAAATTTCTTTATCGTAGCTTCTTCTTGGGTAAAAGCTTGGATTGTTGTGACACCCGAAAGTCGTTCTTCTGAGAACGCGATGAGATCACCCTGGGCATTTTGTCCTTCTAGAGTTTTTCGTTTTAAACGGCCTCCCAGCAATCCGATGGGTAAGAAAGCAATTGGGATAATTAAAAGGGAAAAAAACGTTAATTTCAGACTTGTGAAGCACATCAGAATGAAGGCTCCTATAAATTGAATGCTTCCTCTAATGACGATCGCCCCAGACGAACTTAAGAGTGTTTTAAGAAGAGTGCAGTCTTCACTCAGGCGTGCAACAATATCACCTAAACGAGCCTGATCAAAAAAATGCGCATCAAGTTTCACAAGATGAGCAAAAAAATCTTTTCTTAAGTCAGCAATAATTTTTTCTGCAAGCCAGGATGTACTAAATAGCCGAATATAAGCAGAAAAAGCTAAGACTAAACTTAATCCAATAAGGATAAAAACAGCTTGATTAAGAAATTCTAGATTACCAGTTTGAAAACCGCTGTCGATTAAAAAACGAAGACTTGGTCCAATCGCAAGAATGGAAAAAGCAGCACCACAAAGAGCAATAAAGGTTTTTAAAAGAGAACCAAAATGAGGTTTTATATAGGGAATAAGTGCTTTTAAGGGAGAATAAAAACTTAAAAAATAACTTTGAGGTTCTTTTTCGGTCATCTTAAGTCAACTGAAAATCCGCAAAGTTGAGAGAGATCTTTTTCAAGGCAAATAAAGAGATCTTCATGTGGAAGGCGGGTTGATAACCATTTTCTTTGGTGATCATCCCACGAAAAATGAAGAGCTCCACTTAAAGGGGATGAAAACCAAATTTGGCTGCTGGGTGTGTGGAAATTTAATAAGATTGTAGTCTTGTTGGGGAACAATATTTCCATCATATCTCCCGTTTCTTCAATCTCTCCTTTATCTTCTAAAATGTTTTCAAGAATTGATGAAAGAGATTCAAAAGTTTTCTCTGCAATGCGTTTTAAATTTAAGTTATTTTGCATGCGCGACAGAACCATTAAGAATCTTTTCTAACTCTGAGAATTTAAGATCGTTCGCATAAACCTTTCCATTAATAATAAATGTGGGGGTACCTTCAATCGGTAAAGCTTTCTCATAAATCACCCTCTTTTTTATAATGGCATCTAACACTTTGGGGTTTTTTATAATTTGTTCACAAAACTTTTCGTCCAGGCCATAAAGTCGGCTAAGTTCTTTAAAATCTTTTGTTTCAATCCATTGTGCTTGGGTTTCAAAGGTTTGCTGAAGGGCTTGATGTTGTCGGGGGAGAGGAACATGAATTAAAATGGCGGTTGCTCTTAGGGCTGTTGCATCTGTTGGAAAATGTCGAAAGATAAATTTTACTTTACCTGTATCAATGTATTTCTTTTTTAGATGAGGCCAAGTTTGAACATGAAATTCCGCACAATGCCCGCATGTTAGGGAAGAATATTCAATAATCGTAATAGGTGCGGATTCTTTACCCACGACAATTTCAGGGATATCTTCTGCTTTAACAAGAATGTGCTTTTGTTTTTTTTCAACATCCGCCGCAATAGACATATGGCTAAAAAAACAAAGGCCTAAAAATAAAAAAAATTTATGGATCATCTCTCAGTTGCTCAAGTTCTTAAAATGATGAAATTATAGCTCAGCTAATAAGGAAAACCAATACCATGGCTCATTTTAATATGGAAGATCATGGTGGTTTTTCCGAAAGTTTTATTATAATACATTAAAAATAATATTTAGTTGTTAAGAATTTAGTGATAATTTCACATTATTTTAAAATTAAGAGAAACCAACCTTAGATAACCTCATGTCTCATAAACTTAATCTTTTTATCGCAAAATATACTTTTTTTGCCCTCTTATTGGGGATAAATCTTCTTTTTTCTTCATATAGCCATGGATCTGGATCATATTTGAGTGATGCAGATATTCTTGAAAGCATTGATGAAACAGTCATGATGAATGATCCTTTGGAGGATCTTAATCGGAGTGTTTTTAATTTTAATCAATATTTTGATAAATATATCTTTAGTCCGGTAGCTGAAGTTTATGATGAAGGATTGCCTGACGAAATTAAGGATAGAGTTCATAGCGTTTTAATAAATCTTACGACACCTCTTGTTTTTATTCATGATGTTTTTCAAGCTGAAGGAGAGCAAGCTGTTGATTCGTGTGCTCGTTTTTTAATTAATTCGACATTAGGATTAGGGGGGCTTTTTGATCCTGCGGCTGAAGTTTTTGATATTCAATCACATACAAGTGATTTTGGGCAGACTTTAGGAAAATATGGAGTTGATGAGGGCGCTTACTTAATGATTCCTATTTTGGGCCCTTCAACGGTTCGAGATTTTACAGGAAGAGTTTTAGATTTCATTATCGATCCTGTGAATTATCTGGCTCGCAGGAAACATGCTTCTGCTGTTATTTATACCCGTACAGGACTCACAGCTATTGATGCTCGAGTGAATGCAAATGCTCTCTGGAAACGCGTAAATAATGGCCATGATCCTTATATCACGCTGCAGAGTATCTATGGGCAAAATAGAAAATTTATGATACAAGGTGACACGGCGATAGGATTGGATTCGCCGAGACCTTCCGCTGAATAAATACAGGAATTTGAAATGGTGTGGTTATATCGAAAGCTAAGTTTTCTTCTTTTATTCGTATCACTTACGAATCAATCTTTTTCTCAACCGACAAGCCAAGAGAGTGAACCTTATAAAAGTTTTATTACAAGCCTTGGAAATAACATTATAAATATTCTCGTAAATAAAAATGCCCCTTTAATTCAACGTAAAGAAAAATTCCGACAGGTTTTACGAGATTATTTCGATGTACCAGAGATTGGAAAATTTGTACTTGCAAGATATTGGAAAAGAACAACAGACCAACAAAAAAAGGAATATTTAGCTTTATTTGAAGACGCTATCGTCGATAATTATGCGGCTCAGTTTGATAATTATCAAAATGAAATATTGGAAGTACAAAGTGTTCGTGAAGATTCTGATCACGGTGTCATGGTTATGAGTGTCATTAAGAGACAAACTGGAGCGCCACCTCTTAAAATCGATTGGAAAATTTTCAAAACAAAAAAAGGCCTTCGCGTTTATGATATTATTATAAATGGGGTTAGCATGAGTATTACTCAACGTTCTGAATATGGGGGCGTTATTAGCAAAAACGGAGGTCGCGTAGAGGGCCTTTTAGAGCTCATGCGTAAAGGAAAAAGTCCTACTTTCACAACAGCAGAGAAATAAGAAAGCATTTAAGTTTAATTGAGTAATTTTTGAGAATATATAACCAAGAATCCAATAATAAGTGCCGGGCCAAAAGGGAATCTTTTTTCTTTCTTGAATTTGTTCCATACAATACCTGTCAAAATCCCTAAACTTTTCCAGAGAGTATAAACCACAAAGGAAGTTGATCTACGTCTAATCCTAAAGATAGAGCGCTCATGAGCTTGATATCTCCATCTCCTAAGGCATGAACATTCTTTATTCTGGAAAACGCTATTTTTAGCCCTAATGCAATAACTACCGTCGCGAGAAGTGAAGAAAAGTTCAAAGGAACATTTTTAAAATTAATAACGTGTAAGCATAAAATTGTTAGGGCAATTAAAATATTCATTGAATCTAGAATGAGTTTTTCTCTCAAATCAATCACAATGACAAGGATAAAAAGATAACTTAACAAAGATAGAAGGAAAGCCGTTAAGAGACTCGATGAGATTTTAAAACAAACTACAAAACTTATAGCCGTGATCCCTTCTAAGAGGGGATAGAGCAAAGATATTGGATGATTACAGTGTTTACATCGGCCTTTCTGTAGGCACCATGAGATCAAGGGAATGAGTTCTAAATAACGAAGATGATGGGTGCAATTAAAACAATGAGAGTGGGCCCATAAATTAAGATCATTCCGTGGAAGTCTTCTAATGAGAACGTTGGCAAAGCTTCCAAATGCGAGTCCAATAATAAAAACTAAAACCATGGGCTAGAATTCACCTAGAGTTTATTAATATGTTTTCGTACATTTTAAATAATTTACACTATACTAGGATTTTTAGTAGTGCGTCACTATTTCGCGACCCTTGTTGTCTTTTTAGGGCTTCCAGCTTGTAAAATGTCTGAATATTATTCACCCTATGACAAGGTAACAAAGTTACATCCTTCTGAATATGAGAGTAAACTTATAGAAGAAAGTTCTGTTCAAAAAAGCACTTATATTCCAATTGTATCTAAAAAAACGAATGAAAATATACCTCCTGCTTTAAAGAAAAAAGTAACGCTTTCGATAACAGAAACAATAAAATTAAAAGATATTTTTATGCAAATTGCGCATCAAGCAAAAGTAGATATAGCGCTTGATCCTCTTATTAAAGGAGGGATTAATTTCCAAGTCTATAATAAAGAAGTAATTGAAGTGATACGTGAAATATGTGCAATTGCACATCTCCGTTATAAAATCTGCAACAATATTTTGAGGATAGAATTAGATTATCCTTATTTGAAAAATTATAATGTCCAATTTTTATCATTATCACGTGCAAATCAGAATCGTATTTCAATAGCGACAGATGTTTTTACGGCCGTTGATAGTCGGAAAGCAGAGCTTGATAATGGCTCTAACACGCTTCTTGAGACAGAAACTAAAACAGATTTTTGGGAGGAAGTAGAAAATACATTAGCAACAATATTAATGCCTGAAAATAAGCAAGAGGACCAGGTCGAACCCTCTTATGCTATTCATAAACAAGCTGGCCTTATTTCAATTTTTACAACTGAAGCTCAGCATCTTCAAGTCGAGAAATATTTGCAACTCTTAAGTGAAAATACCGTTTCTCAAGTCCTTATTGAAGCTAAAGTTGTTGAAGTGCTTTTAAAAGATGAATTTAGAAGTGGCATTAATTGGAATATCCTTAAGGAAAAATTTGTTCTGCAAGCCCCTCTAGGAAGATTGGGGACACCTGGTATTTTTAAGCCAGAAACCTCGATACAGAAAGAGGTTTGGACAGTTGGCGCAAGAGGACCAGAGCTAACAAGCCTTTTACATTTTATGAAAAAATTTGGAACTGTCAGGACTCTTTCAAGTCCACGTTTAACAGTAATGAACAATCAATCGGCAATTCTCAAAGTTGCGACAAATCATGTTTTTTTTCGAATAGATTATAATCGTGATTATGGATATGACTCTCGTCGTGAACATGAATATGTTTCAAGCGAGGTTCAAACAATACCTATCGGCCTTGTGATGGTTGTTCATCCTGCTATCAATCTTGAAAATAACTCAATCACGATGGCTTTGAGGCCCACAATTTCGCGGATTGTTAATGAAAAGCAAGATCCAGCAGTAGCAATTGTTTCACAACAACAACAGCAATCACTTGTTCCTGAAGTTCAAGTGCGAGAACTTGATTCTGTTGTTCATATGAAGTCGGGTGAAATTGCTGTGATGGGGGGATTAATGGAAGAACGTTCAGATAATGAGCAAACAAGCCTTCCTGGCATCACAGAAACAGTTGAAGATTTGAAGATACCTTTTTTTGATTTTTTATTTAAAAGCAAAAATGATCAAAGAGTTGTTTCGGAGTTGATAATTTTCTTGCGAGCAACAATCATTCATAATGGAAAAGAGGAAGAAATTTTAACATCGACGGTTATGCCAGCAGATCAAACCGTATATGAAACTTTTGCAAAAGATCCTCGAGCTTTTTCATTCAAAAAATCCTAAAATGATTTGAATATCAAGTCTCATCTATCTCTTTTTTTAGATGAGGAGCTGCAAGATAAGTATAAGCGATTGGAACGATAAAAAGCGTGAAAAACGTGCCTATTGTGAGTCCTCCGACAATAACCCAACCAATCGCATTTCGACTTTCACCGCCAGCACCAGACGCAAATGCTAATGGAACAGCTCCGAGCACCATCGCTCCTGTCGTCATCAAAATAGGTCTTAAGCGTAGACTTGCAGCTTCGCAAACAGCCTCAATTCTATTTTTTCCTTGTAATCGAATGTGGTTAGCATACTCAACAATAAGAATACCATGTTTAGTGACAAGACCCACCAGCGTTACAAGACCAACTTGAGAATAAATATTAAGGGTGATCCCATTTAATTTCATAGCTAAAAGGGCTCCAAAGGTTGAAAGAGGAACCGAAAAAATAATAATAAAGGGATCTCGGAAACTTTCATATTGCGCAGCTAATACAAGATAAATGAAGATAAGAGCAAGGAAGAAGATAAAATATATTTCTTTACTTGATTCTTTAAATTCTCTGGATTCGCCGGCATAATCAATTTGAATTTCTTTATCTCCTAAACTTAAAGTAGCTTCTTCAAGAATTTTAAGGGCTTGTTCCAGAGAATAACCTTCACCAACTGTGGCAGAAATTGTTGCAGAACGAAGTTGATTAAAGCGATTTAAATCTTTAGGGGCGACAGTTTCCTTTATTTTTACAAGATTTGATAAATGAGTCATGGTACCATTTTTGTTTCTCACAAAAATATTATTAATTTGTTGTGGCGTTAAGCGATCGTTATCTGAAATTTGGACAATCACGTCATATTGCTTTCCATCTTGTTTAAAGCGAGTGGCTTTTTTCCCACCTAAAAGAGTTTCTAGTGTCCTGCCAATAGCGCCAACTTCTGCTCCCATGTTATTAATTTTCTCACGATCAAGAAGTATACTTAATTGGGGCTGATTCAGTTTCAAATCGCAATCCATATTCACAAGTGCAGGAGAGGTTCGTGCCTTTTTAAGGACTTGCGTAACAACTTTGTCGAGATGTTCATACGACGTGAGAGATTTTATAACAAATTGTACGGGGCGCTCTATGGCGCTCTGGCCTAAAGAGGCAGGATTAATAGGAAACGCAAGAATATCTGGAATAGAAAAAAATTGAGGAAAGAGAGCTTGAACAATACTTTGTTGTTTCCGTGAGCGCTCTTCCCAAGGTTTTAAGCGAGAAAAACTAATAATTTGTGAAACAACAGGGTATCCTGCGACAACGAAATAACGTTCTATCTCAGGGATGTCTTGATAAATTTTTTCGATTATTTTAGCGGACGTTGACGTATAACCAATTGTTGATCCTTCAGGGGCAACGCCTATCCCAATAATTGTGCCTCGGTCTTCAAGGGGCGCGAGTTCTGAAGGAGTCATATGGAATAATACACCACATCCAATAAAAATGGCGCCAGCAATCCCTAATACATATGCTCGATGATTGACAGAAATTAAAAGCCATTTTTCATAGGAATTTCTTAATTTTTGGAGATGATTCTCAATCCAGAGTGAAAATTTACCTTCATCTTTTATTTGATGAAGTAAACGTGAGCACATCATCGGGGAAAGTGTTAGCGCCACAAAGCCAGAGACAAGAACGGCACCTGCGAGGGTTAAAGCAAATTCAATAAATAACTTTCCTGTGCGTCCTTGAGAAAAGGCCATCGGTGTATAAACAGCGGCAAGAGTGATCGTCATCGCAATAATAGAATAAGTAATTTCACGACTTCCAATAAGAGCCGCTTTAAGAGGCGAGATCCCTTTTTCAATATGATGATAAATATTTTCAAGCATAACAATTGCATCATCTACGACAAGGCCTATAGCGAGAACAATTGCCAGGAGCGTCAACGTATTAATTGTAAAGCCAAACATATACATCAATGTAAGAGCCCCAATAAGAGAGATGGGAATTGTCACGAGAGGAATTAAGATGGATCTAAAATTTCTCAAGAAAAGGAAAATGACAAGCACAACAAGAATAACAGCTTCTAAAATTGTTTTATAAACTTCCTTAATCGAGCGATCAATGAAGACTGAAGTATCATAGGCCACATCGACATGCATGCCTTCAGGAAGAAGAGTTCTTAAGGTATGAAGAGCATTTTGAACCTCTTGAGAAATTGTAAGAGGATTGGCGGTTGCTTGTTTTACGATGCCAATTGCAATCGCTTGATTCCCCATGAAGCGCGCGATAATACGTTCATCTTCGGGCCCTAATTGTGCATAACCAACATCTTTTAAGGTGACAGCAAAGCCATTGATATTTTTGAGGACTAATTTATTAAATTGATCTGGTGTCGCAAGGTCACTATTTACAAGGACGGTGAATTCTCTTTTTGTATTCTCAATGCGTCCAGCAGGTACCTCAAGGTTTTGGGAGCTTAAAGACGCAATAACATCATCAGGCGTTAATTTTAGAGCGGCTAATTTTAGGGGATCTAACCAAATACGCATAGCATATTTACGTTCGCCTATTAAGCGCGCTTCAGAAATGCCATCAATATTTTGAAGGCGTGGTTTTACATAACGATCTGCATAATCAGAGATTTGCAAAGGGCTAAAGCGGTCGCTTGAAAAAGCGAGATAAATGATTGGTTGTGCATCTGCTTCTACTTTTGCGATGGTGGGTTCTTCGATGCCATCTGGAAGTTTATTGCGACTGCGACTTACTCTGTCACGGACATCATTTGCGGCCGCTTCAGGAGGTTTTGTGATCCGGAAACGTAAGGTAATTTGGCTTATTTCTGGACGACTGATTGAGGTCAAAATATTTAAACCATCGATTCCTGCTAAGGTTTCCTCAAGAGGTTGTGTAATTTGGCTTTCAATAATTTCAGCACTGGCACCTTGATAAATTGTTTCAACAGTCACAACAGGTTCATCTATATTTGGGTATTCTCGAACGGCAAGTCGAGTATATGAAATACTTCCGACTAATAAGATCAAGAAGTTTAAAACGAGTGTTAAGACAGGGCGGCGAATACAAAGCTCTGGAAGTTTCATGAAGAAGCTCCTGGGGCTTTTTCTAGAGATACATGCATGCCTGGAGCAAGTTTATTATGACCAGCAGTAATAATGAGATCATCTGCTTTGATTCCTTCAAGGACTTCAATCATTCCTTTTTGACGAAGGCCGGTCTTAATTTTTATCAATTGGGCTTTTTGATCAATGATTTTGAAGATAGAAACACTGTCATGACTAGGAATGAGGGCTTCTTCAGGAATGATTAAGCTATTTTTTCTCGTTCCTAAGATAATTTTCACTTTCACAAACATACCAGGTTTTAAGGTTAAGTTAGAATTTTCAAGGTGTGCTCTGATGCAAAGGTTCCGACCGTCTTCATCGATGTGGGGGTTAATAGCGTAAACTTGTCCTTTAAATTTCTGATCAAGCAAAGCTGGTGCTTCTAATTCAATTTCTTGCCCTGATTTTAACTGAGTAGCATAAATTTCAGGGAGCGTAAAATCTACTTTAATCGGATCAATTTTTTCAATGTTCACAAGATCTTGCCCTATTTGAATATAATCGCCTAGGCTGAATTTTCTAAGCCCAATGATGCCATCAAAAGGGGCGATAAGAGCTGTTTTATCTAAGCGGGCTTTTTCAAAAGTGACTTGGGCTTCGTTAATTTTAAGTTTTGTATTGGCTTCATCATGATCACTTCTTTTTCCAAAATTTTTCTTTAATAAGGAGGCGGCTCGCCATGTATTGATTTTACTTAAAGCAAGATTGGCCTCGGCTTGAGCAAGTTGCGCTTTGAACATCTCACTATCCAGGGTGATAAGGACTGTTCCTGCTTTAACAAGTTCACCTTCTTGGAAGTTAAAAGAAACAATTTTTCCTGCGATTTCCGGGCGAATAATAACAGATTCATCTGCTCGCACCGTTCCTACAGCTTCAGCAATATCCATGACATCTTGAATGATAGGTTTTTGAGCGGAGACCAGAGTGGCCATCATCCCTGAATGTGTGTGATTATTTTTATTAAAAAAAGAAGGTAAAATAAATTTGTAAAGGGAAGTCGCGATGATGATAAACAACATACCCATAGAAATAATTGAATACTTTAAATTCTTGATGTCGAATTTCATGAAAAAGCCAACCCCTTATTTTAAAAATATGCTATCTTAACGAATAATATCGAGAAAAGTAAGCGGTTTTAGAGAAGAGAATATTTTGATAGTTATTGAAAAAAGAAAAAGAGGATAAATTGATTGAATTTTTCACGACACATGGTCCTTGGCTTGCGTATGTAATTTTATTTTTAGGATCTTTAGTCGAGGGTGAGTCCATTGTTTTGACAGCAAGCTTTTTAGCGTACACTGGATTCTTATCTCTTCCTATGGTTATGGCAATTGCTTTTGTTGCAACTCTTTTTGCGGATCAAACTTTGTTTTATGTCGGAAGATTTTATGGACCTGGGTTGTTGGAGAGACATCCCAAGTTGAAAGAAAAATCGAAGCGTATTTTCGCCCTTCTCCATAAATACAATACCCCATTTATTTTAGGGTTTCGGTTTGTGTATGGTATTCGAACGGCAAGCCCTCTCATCATAGGGGCGTCAGGGGTAGATATTAAACGTTTTACGCTGTTGAACTTTTTGGCCGCCGTGATTTGGACCGTTATAAGTTGTTTAGGAGGATATTTACTCGGTTATCTTTTTGCTGACGTGATCGAAGAAGTTATCCATAAAGTTGGGCATTATCAAAAGATTGCATTTTTGAGTGTAGGAAGTCTTTTAGTTATAGTTTTGGGGATTTTTTATGGGCGAAAAAAATGGCGCGAAAAAAATTAAAAAATCATTGAAAAGAAATTGGTTACTTAGGTTTTTGGGGTGAAAGAAAAACTACTAATTTAGGATCATCATAAAATATTTATTTTGAAATCTAGTTAAGCATTGACCCATAGAACGTTAATCGCTACATTTCTTTCAGTTTAATGCCTGTGGCCGGGTGGCAGAGTGGTTATGCAGAGGACTGCAAATCCTTGTACGTCGGTTCGATTCCGGTCCCGGCCTCCACTTTTCTAAGATTAATTATTTTAGGACTAGTTTAAGGCTTTAGACTTTGTTATATAGACTTACATTAAATGTTCCCCGGTAGCTCAGTCGGTAGAGCAAGTGACTGTTAATCACTGGGTCGGCGGTTCGAGCCCGTCCCGGGGAGCCATTAAAATCAACGGTTTTAAGTCTATTACTTTTTTCTAGAGAAATAATTGTCACCAAATTGTCACCACTA
>JAFKGL010000015.1 GCA_017307065.1 Candidatus Paracaedimonas acanthamoebae | reverse complement strand
TAACCATCTCCTCATTATTACAGGAGCTCTTGTCGGTTCTTCAGGTGCAATCTTGAGTTATATCATGTGTAAAGGAATGAATCGTTCTATCTTTAATGTTATTTTGGGTGGATTTGGAAGTGATACTTCAGCTATTTCTACGACAACATCAACAGAGCAACGTCCTGTTAAAGCTGGGAGTGCTGAAGATGCCGCATTTATTATGGCAAATGCAAAATCTGTTATTATTGTTCCTGGATATGGTATGGCTGTAGCACAAGCACAACATGCTTTGCGTGAAATGGCGGATCTTCTTAAGCAAAAAGGGGCTCAAGTTCGTTATGCGATTCACCCTGTTGCTGGACGTATGCCTGGGCATATGAATGTGCTTTTGGCTGAAGCTAATGTTCCTTATGAGGATGTACTCGAATTAGACGAAATCAATAGAGATTTTCCTACAACAGATGTGGCTTTTGTTATCGGTGCAAATGATGTTACCAATCCACTTGCGAAGACAGATCCGAGTAGCCCTATTTATGGAATGCCAATTTTGGATGTTGAAAGGGCACAAACAGTTTTGTTTGTAAAGAGATCTATGGCTGCAGGATATTCAGGGGTTGATAATGAACTTTTCTATCGTGATAATACAATGATGCTTTTTGGCGATGCTAAAAAAGTATGTGAAGAAGTTATTAAAGCAATAGAATAGAAATCTGAAGTGATTTCTTATGATAGGTTAGCTGTCTATAGAAATTAGAAGAAGTGTATTTTTTAAGCTTGCCTTTGTAACCATCTAGGTTTCAAGGCAAGTTTATTATAAACTTGCTTTTTTAGGGTATTATATTATATAACAAATAGTCACAATTAATTGACGGTTAGTGCAAATGATACAAATTTTTCTTGCTCTTTATTTTTCATTATTTTTGGGAAATCTGTTTTTACCTCAAAATCCTTTAAGTGATTCTCAAGGGCAAATTCAATCAGCAGACAAGAAAAATTTTTTTGAAGCTGAACTTGAGAAAATTCGTGAACGTATAAAAAATAAAAAGCTTACATCGGAAGCACGTGAAAAGGCACTAGCTGAATTTGAACGTCTATGGAATATGAATCCTTTTTCTCCTGAAGCAGCTGAAATTCGCAAATATCTTGATTGGCTATTAAGTTTTCCTTGGGTTCCAGAAAATCATCAAAAAGAAATTGATCTCGCAGAAGCCGAGAAGATTTTAAATGAGGATCATTATGGATTAGTTGAGGTAAAAGATCGTGTTATTGAATATCTAGCAGCACAAAAGCGTGCAGGACATAAAAAAGTGCCTGTTCTTTGTTTATTAGGATCGCCTGGCGTTGGAAAAACATCTCTGGCAAAGTCTATCGCTCGTGCATTAGGTCGAGAATTTCAAAGAGTGCCTCTTGGTGGGATAAGAGATGAAGCCGAGATTCGTGGACATATGAGAACCTATGTAAGTGCTCGTCCTGGTCGCATTATTGAAGCACTTAAGAAAGCAAAAACAACGAATGTAATGATTTTGCTTGATGAAATTGATAAAGTTGGAGGAATGAATTGGTCTGGAGACCCTTCTGCTGCACTTTTAGAGTTACTCGATCCTGAACAAAATAATGCTTTTCTTGATCATTATCTGGAAATTGGTGCAGACCTTAGTTCAGTAATGTTTGTTGCAACGGCTAATGATCTTTCTAATCTTCCCAAGGCCGTTCTTGATCGTATGGAAATCGTAACGATTGAAGGATATACTCTGCAAGAAAAACAAGAAATTGCAAAACGCCATATAATTCCTCGTCAGATGGAAATGAATGGTCTTAAAGAAAATGAATTTTCTCTTGATAGAGAGCTTATACCTCTTTTGATAGAACGTTATACATTTGAAGCAGGTGTGAGAGGACTTGAACGGGAAATAGCAAAAATTTGCCGAAAAGCTGCAAAAGAGCTTATTTTAAAAGGAAAAACATTTATCAGCATCACGAAAGAAAATCTCGAAAGTTATGCTGGTCAAGAGAAAGTGTTTAGGACACGTGCTCATAAAGTCAACCAAGTTGGTGTAACCACAGGATTAGCAGCTTCTGGTGCTGGGGGGAATTTAGGATTTATTGAAGCTGTCATTATGCCAGGTTCTGGAAAAGTATTTACGACAGGTTCGCTCGGAAATATGACAGTTGAATCCTTTAATGCGGCTGCAAGCTATATTCGAGCCCATGCTAATGCTTTTGGAATTAATCCTGAAATTATTAAGCAACAAAATATTCATCTTCATATGCCTGAAGCAGGATCTCCAAAAGATGGCCCTTCAGCTGGTGTGGCTGCTGCTGTCTCCATCGTTTCTGTTTTTACAGGAATCCCCGTACGCCATGATGTTGCAATGACCGGCGAAATAACATTACATGGTAATGTACTGCCTATTGGTGGGCTTAAAGAAAAACTCTTAGCAGCTCAGAGGGAAGGGATTAAGAAAGTTTTGATTCCAGCAGATAATGTCCGTGATCTTGATAAGGTCCCAGAGAGTTGTAAAGCTGCTTTAGATATTATTCCTATTAAAAAGGTCGAAGAGGCTTTTTCAATTGCGCTTGAACGCATGCCAACGCATGATAAATTGATGAATGGAATGGTTAGCCGAAGATAAACTAGAGACTAGTCTAAATTAAGCTTCTTCGTCCGTTTTATAATTTTGAATAAGTCGATCCATTGAATGTCGATGTTGAGTGCGGTACCCATCCGCTTTATTTTTCTCATTTTCTTTAGGTTTAGGTTGTGAAAGTGCTTCCATAAGCTTTTCAGGATTTTGAAGGAAAGTGCTAGAAGCCTCAATTTTAGATTTGAAAAATTCTATAGAAACTAAGCCTTTTGGAAAAAATAAAAGGATGGTTTCTGCGCTCTTTAAGAGAAAAGGATAGGATTTTGCAGATAAAAGACAAAGAGGACGATGATCAGGTTTCCATAAAAAATTACTCATAAAAAAGAGAAAAATAGCAATAACACTGCCGCGCAATATACCAAAAAGAAGCCCGAGAGAACGGTCTAAACTTACAAGAATACTGCCTTTAACACGATTAGACAGAGCTCGAATAAGTGTCATAAAGGTGACAAAAGAAAATATAAATAAACCTAATGCTGCAATAATATCGGCAAGAAGTGAGTTTCCAACCCATTTATATACGAGAGGTTGCAGAAAAGGGACGCCCCAGATTGTTACAAAAAATGCTCCTGCCCAACCTGCAATTCCAAAAAATTCCCGCGTAAAACCACGTAGGATACCAATCAAAGCAGATAACGCCAAAATGGAAAGAATTCCCATATCAATGGCATTAAATTCGGAAATAATAAAAGAAGATTCGATCATTAGCTTTATTCACATCATAAATTTGCATTATTACTAAATAAAAATAAGGTGATTTTCAATTCATAAATTTCATTCTAAAAGTGGGCAAAATCTCTTAATAGAGAAATTTCATGGAGTCGAACACCTAAATCTTGGCTTAATGTATTTTTCTGGCGACAGGGAGGTAAAAAAGCTTGCTTAAAGCCAAGTTTAGCAGCTTCTTTAAGGCGTAGTTCATTCTGTCCAACAGAACGAAGTTCTCCTGAAAGGCCAATTTCTCCAAAAAAAATAGCATCATTTGGAAGAGATTTTCCGCTTAAAGCAGACATAAGAGCGGAGGCCACAGCAAGATCAGCTGCAGGCTCGGAAATCTTTAATCCTCCAGCAACATTTAAATACACGTCCCGTGTACTAAAGGGAATATTACAGCGTGTTTCAAGAACAGCTAAAACCATTGCAAGTCGGCTTGCATCCCATCCAATGACAGCACGTCGAGGTGTTCCATAAGCCGCAGGAGAAACAAGCGCTTGTATTTCTACCAATAAAGGGCGAGTTCCTTCAATGCCGGCAAAAACAGAAGATCCACTGGCCTCTCCTTGACGCTCAGAAAGGAAAAGTGCTGAAGGGTTTGCGACTTCTTGTAATCCTGCTTGTGTCATTTCGAAAACACCAATTTCATCTGTCGCTCCAAAACGGTTTTTCACAGCTCTTAAAATCCGAAATTGATGTCCTCGTTCTCCTTCAAAATAAAGGACTGTATCGACCATATGTTCTAAGACTTTGGGGCCAGCAATCATCCCTTCTTTTGTTACGTGACCTACCATAACAACGGTAATACCCCGTTTTTTAGCAAGACGGGTAAATTCATGAGCAGCCGCTCGAACTTGGCTAACAGAACCTGGAGCAGATTCAATAGCATCAATTGACATTGTTTGAATTGAGTCAATGATGATCAAGGGAGCCGCATTAGGATGATCTAAGGATGCAATAATTTCGCCCACATTTGTGCTTGATGCTAAAAGTAAAGGCGATTCTTGCAAGTGTAAGCGATGAGCTCTCATTCGTACTTGTTCAACAGCCTCTTCTCCGGAGATATAAGAACAAGGCTGACGTTGGCTTAATAGGGCTGCAACTTGTAATAATAACGTTGATTTTCCAATGCCAGGGTCTCCACCCACAAGAATGACAGAACCTGGTACAAGGCCGCCGCCACAAACACGATCAAATTCAGCAAGCCCTGTTAGAGCGCGGGGTAAAGGAGGCGATTGTTCTGCTAATTTCGAAAATTCAATAACTTTTCCTCGCGTTTGTTTCTGATGTTTAGAAGCTGGTGAAGAAGTTTGGACTTCTTCAATAAGAGTATTCCAACTTTCACATCCATTACAGCGTCCTGTCCATCGAGGATGACTCATGCCGCACTGTTGACATACATAAAGAACAGTGGGTTTTGCCATATTATTTTACATCCACTTTGATGGGTCCTTGAGTACGGCCATGAATAAATTGTTGTACATAAGGATTATCGGTTTTTTCAATAGACGTTACATCTCCTTGCCAGACAATTTTCCCCTCATAAATCATTGCAATTCTATCCGCTATTTTTTTTGCACTCGCCATGTCGTGTGTAATGGTAATTGCTGTTGCGCCCAAGTCGTCTACACTTGCCCTAATTAGATCATTAATGATTCCTCCCATAATGGGATCAAGTCCTGTAGTCGGTTCATCAAAAAATAAGATTTCTGGTTTTGGTGCAATTGCACGGGCAAGGGCAACACGACGTTGCATTCCACCTGAGAGTTCAGCGGGATAGAGATCTGCAACTTCTTCAGGTAAACCGACTGAAGCTAATTTCTCAATCGCATATGAGCGTGCCTGGATACGGTGCATTTTCTTTTCTTGAAGTAGAGAAAAGCTAATGTTTTCCCAAACAGGGAGGCTATCAAATAATGCAGATCCTTGAAAAAGCATGCTTATTTTATGGCGTATTTTATCTAAATCAGAGCGTGAGGCATTGATAATCTCTTTTTGATCAATTTGAATGCTGCCTTTGTCGGCTTGTATGAGGCCAAGGATACACTTTAACATCACAGATTTTCCGGTACCTGATCCTCCAATAATGACTAAAGACTCACCGGGTAAGATTTCCAAATCTAATCCTTGAAGTACTTTCTTAGACCCAAATGATTTATGGACATTCTTTAAAATGATTCGTGGAAGCTTATGTTTTGTCATTTATCAAAAAAAACCGCTGTCAATAAATAGTTAAAAATAAGAATTAAAATTGAAGAAGAAACAACAGCATTGGTTGTAGCACTTCCGACTCCTTGAGCACCACCTTTAGAATAATATCCATGGTAACATCCCATTATGCTAATGCAAAAGCCAAAAACGGAAGCTTTAATAAGACCTGAGATAACGTCAATTGCTTTTAGGTATTGAAGGGTCTGATGGAGATAATTCCCAGGGTTAAAGCCTAATTTATAAATTGAAACGAGATACCCGCCAAAGACCCCAATGATATCCGCAACTAAAACAAGAAGAGGAAGTGTAAATATGCCAGCAATAACACGAGGCATCACAAGATATTGCAGAGGATCAGTTGAAAGAGTTGATAAGGCATCAATTTGTTCAGTGACACGCATAGTCCCAAGTTCTGCAGCAATTGCGGCACCGATACGGCCTGCAACCATTAAACCTGCAAGAACAGGGGCAAGTTCACGGGTTATAGAGAGGACAACAACCGTTGCAACAGCGCCTTCTGCAGAAAATCGCGCAAAACCTGTATAGCTTTGTAAAGCAAGTACCATTCCGGTAAACATTGCCGTTAATCCAACGACAGGAAGTGAAAAATATCCGATATTAATAATTTGCTTTAAAATTTGACGTGAATAATAAGGTGGGCGAATTCCCATAGTGATGGTTTGATTTATGAAAATTATAAGATGGCCTGTTCCTTGAAGGAAGTTTAGAAAAATCCGACCAACATTTGCGAAAAAAGAAGTCATTCTTAAGATCTCAAAAATTTCAAAATTTGCATTTTTATCATTGGAAAGTAGCATGTTTTTAAGCCCTATAAAAGAAGAGCTTATTGTAAAGTACATTTTTTACATAATATTTTGAGTTTAAATAGTAAAAACTTGAAAAATTAGCTATTTTATATGATCTTTTGATGCAAGATTCTATATGTAATAACTAATTGAATTAATAAAAATTATCTATAAAAAATATACAATAATTATCATATTAACTTAAGTCATTAGTAATATTAATGAAAAAGCATTAGTCATTTTCTTTAAGATTAAATTTTATGATGAAAAATGCTTGCCTGTTTTGACAAAGAAGATTATGCAGAAGGAAATAATTTGATTTGGAAATCTAATATGCAAGCACATTCATATTTAAACTCTTTATGGCAACGTGGAAAAGATTTTTTAGGCGTTGAAGTACCTATCCTTGCAGGAGCCATGACTTGGGTATCAGAGCGCCACTTGGTTTCAGCTATTTCAAATGCTGGAGGATTTGGAGTCATTGCTTGTGGAGCAATGGAACCGCATCACCTTGATCTGGAAATTACTGAAACAAAAAAACTGACAAATCGACCTTTTGGGGTAAATTTAATTACACTTCATCCAGCTCTTCCTGAACTTATTGAGGTTTGTATTCGACATCATGTCAGTCATATCATCCTAGCAGGTGGGTTGCCGAATGCTGAATCTATTAAAGCAGTTAAAAATGCTGGAATTAAAATGATCTGTTTTGCTCCAGCTTTGGCTTTAGCAAAAAGATTAATCCGAATGGGAGTCGATGCTCTTGTGATTGAAGGCCATGAAGCAGGCGGGCATATTGGACCTGTGACAACATCTGTGTTAGCGCAAGAAATCATTCCTGTCTTAAAAGAAGTCCCTATTTTTGTTGCCGGTGGCATAGGTCGTGGTGAAGCTATTTTAAGTTATCTTGAGATGGGAGCTTCTGGGTGCCAGTTGGGGACTCGTTTTGTTTGTGCTTCAGAATGCAGGGCTCATCCTAATTTTAAGCAAGCCTTTATTCGTGCCTCTTCTCGAGAAGCTACTATTTCTCCACAGCTTGATCCACGTTTTCCTGTCATTCCCGTGCGTGCCTTGGAAAATGAAGGAACTAAAGAATTTATTGAATTCCAGCGGCAGATTATTGATCAAGTTAATGCTGGTGAAGTTGATCTTAAAGAAGGACAACTTAAGATTGAAAAATATTGGGCAGGTGCTTTGCGTCGTGCTGTTATTGATGGCGATATTGAAACAGGTTCGGTGATGGCAGGGCAAAGCGTTGGTCTTGTGAATAAAGAGCAACCCGCTAAAGAAATCGTTGAAGAACTTATGACTCAAGCTCTTACCGCCATTGAAATGCGAGAAAAAATAAAAATAGGTTAAAGATTTTTAGAGTGAATCAAGGAAACTTATTTTCAAGATAAACAATCTTTAAGTATTTAGAATCTTTAAAATTAAACAATTCTTATTTAAGTAGGACTTCGGCTTAAGGCACTTGAGAGCAAGCGCTAATTATTCTTAATTGCTTTATATTTACGTTGCAGACATAAAATTTTTTGTAATTCTACAATAAAAAAAATCTTAAAGAAAATTATTATATGCCAAATTGTTAATTTACAAGTTGTCTGGCTAAATTTTTAGACGGATTGACTTGTTTTTAAGATGTAGCTATTTATTTTATAGTAACTTATGGGGAAACGATTGCATGAATGTTAACAAAAAACCAGTAAAGAAGGCAGAATCTTTGAAAAAAAACGAATCTGTTGAGTTAACTGAGAAAGATTTTTCTGTAAAAGAAATTAAAGTACCTCTACACGTAGGGCACCATTTTCGAAAAATTAGAGAACGAAAACATTATACCTTAGAAGAAGTTTCTGAAGTTCTAAGGATTGGCGTGCGATATTTAGAAGCTATTGAAGAAGGAAATGCTGAATTTCTTCCTGAGAGAGTATATACATTAGGTTTTGTTAGAGCGTATGCTCAGTTCTTAGGAGAAAAACCATCAAAATGGGTAGAACTTTTTAAGCAACAAATTTTACTTGAAAACCAAAATGTGCAATTAAATCTTCCTGAAGCGTTAAGAAAATCAACAACCCCAAATAGAGTATATTTAGTTGTGTCTATTGGTATTGCTGTTAGTATTTTATTAATTTGGTTTATTATAAATTCAGTTTCTAAAGAAAAACAAGAAATACCAGACTCCATACCATCTGATAAAACATTGATGAGGTCTGAAAAATCTGACCCTGCTCAAGATCAATTCCAAAAGGAGTTATCTGAAAAGCCGTTTGAAAAAACATCTTTATCGCTAACATCCTCTTCCTCTGATTTATCTAATATAGTTGATAAAGATAGTGAGATTTTAATTCCTAAAAAAGATAATGAGCCCATGTTAGAAAATTTAGAGAAGAAAGAAAATAAAACAACTGAACAGCTTCCTGAAAAAACATCTACAGTTGAGAAAAATACACCAAGTTCCTCTATTAATATAAAATTGAGTTGTACTGAGGAATCTTGGATTCAAATTAATAATACTCAAGGAGAAACTATTTTTGTAAAAACAATGTTGCCTGGAGATACATTTGATGTTCCTCAAAAAGAAGGCTTATTATTATACACAGGAAACGCAGGTGGCATTAATGTGAGCGTTGGAGATGAAACGCCAAAGTCTTTAGGTAGAAAAGGTGAAGTTAAACAGCATATTTTACTAGACGCTCAGTCATTACTCTCCTATCTTAGCGCACATTAAATAATAAATGGGCAAAAAGTCCTTCTTAGGGGCTTAAGCTAAAAACCAAAGGAGTGTATTCGTGTTTCAGCCTGTTCGCGGAACGCATGATTTATTGCCTAATGAATGTCGTCAATATCGCTTTATTGTGAAAGAAGCGATGAAAGTTGCGGGTTATTATGGTTTTGATGAAATTTCAACCCCTATATTTGAGTTCTCTGGTGTTTTTCATCGCCTTGGTGAAACTTCAGATATTGTAAGTAAAGAAACTTATACATTTAAAGATAGGGGAGGTGAAGAGCTCACTCTTCGTCCAGAAGGTACAGCGGGTGTGGTGCGGGCCGTGATTTCTAATGGAATGGCTCAGCATGCACCCCTAAAACTTTCTTATGCTGGTCCTATGTTTCGATATGAACGTCCCCAAAGAGGTCGTTATCGACAATTTGATCAGATAGGTGTTGAATTGATAGGAACTGCAATTCCGACGGCAGATATCGAAGTTATTGCAATGGCCTATCATATCTTAAAGACTTTAGGTATTGAACATAAAATTAAACTTGAAATCAATACATTAGGAGATCCAGAGAGTAGAGAAACTTATAAAAAAGCACTCTTAGCATATCTTATGCCACTACGTGCTAAATTATCTCCTGAGAGTCAAGACAGGCTTGAGCGTAATCCTTTAAGAATTTTAGATTCAAAAACTGAACAAGACAAAGAAATTATAAAAGAAGCCCCCGTTTATGGTGATTATTTAAATGAAGCTTCAAAAATATTTTTTAAAGAGGTATGTCGAGGATTAGAATTATTAGAGATACCCTATAAGATTAATCCACGTTTAGTACGAGGCTTAGATTATTATTGTCATACTACATTCGAATTTATTACTGATGCATTGGGAGCCCAAAGCGCGGTTATCGCGGGCGGACGCTACGACAATCTAGTCGAAATGATGGGAGGGCCGCATCTCCCGGGCATTGGATGGGGAGCAGGGGTTGATCGAATTTCTTTACTAAAGCCAGAATTCCCAAAAATTGTAGCTCCTGTAGCTATGATCCCTCTAGGAGAACAAGCTGAAGAGGTTTGCCTTAAATTAGCACAAGAATTACGCTATAAGGGGATTTTTGTTGATATGGGATATCATGGGAATTTATCTAAACGCTTAAAACGTGCTGATAAAGTAAATGCAACTCATGCGGTCATTATTGGTGAAGATGAAATAAGAACAGAAGAAGCTCTTGTGAGAGATTTCAAAACAGGTGTTCAAGAAAAGATTTCTTTCACAAAATTGATAGATAAATTAATAAAGGAATAATAAACGTGAGTTTCGATGTTAAGCTAAATCATGTTCTTGCACGTTATCATGAACTTGGAGATATACTTGGGACAGGTCATCATGAAAGCGGACAAGAATTTGTGCGCATCTCAAAAGAATACTCAGATCTTAAAGATGTTGCTGAAGCTATTATGTTATTACGTAAAGAACAAAGTGAGATCAAAGATCTGGAAGAATTACTACAAGATTCTACTCTTGATATAGAATTTAAAGCATTAGCAGAAGAAGACCTTAGAGCGCGAAAAGAAAAGATACCAGAACTTGAACACGGCATAAAAGTCCTTTTACTGCCTAAGGATGTGGATGACGAACGTAACGTGATTCTTGAAATTCGCGGCGGAGCTGGTGGAGATGAAGCGGCTTTATTCGCAAGCAACTTATTGCGCATGTATCAACGTTATGCTGAAGGTTTAAGGTGGCGATTTGAGATTATAAGCTTAACTGATACAGGCATTGGTGGCATAAAAGAGGTCAGTGCGTCAGTTTTGGGGAAGGGAGCCTATTCACGTCTTAAATTTGAATCTGGGGTTCATCGTGTTCAGCGGGTTCCTGCGACTGAATCGCAAGGTCGAATTCACACAAGTACAGCAACAGTTGCTGTTTTGCCTGAAGTAGAAGATGTTGATATTACAATTGAAGAAAAAGATTTGCGAATTGATGTTTATCGTTCGAGCGGGCCTGGTGGTCAATCAGTTAACACAACAGATAGCGCTGTTCGGATTACGCACATTCCTTCAGGTCTTGTTGTACAACAGCAAGATGAAAAATCTCAGCATAAAAATAAAGCAAAAGCACTTAAAATTTTACGAGCAAGGCTCTATGATCTTGAAAGACAAAAGAAGGAAGCAGAAAGATCTGCATCGCGTAAAAATCAAGTTGGATCTGGCGATCGTTCTGAACGGATCCGAACCTATAATTATCCCCAAGGACGTGTCACTGATCATCGTATAAATTTAACCTTATACAAACTAGAGCAAATTATGGAGGGAACAGATTTAGATGAGTTACTTGATGCTCTCATTACTGAAGATCAGGCTACTCGTCTTGCTGATATCGCTGAGTAATGTCATTAACAATTTATGAAGCTCTTTCAGAAGCTCAGGAAAAATTAAAGCAAGCTGGAATTTTAAACAGTTTTCATGAAGCTCGATTACTTCTGAGGTATGCTTTAAATTTTTCCTTAGAAAAAATTATCATTTCTCCTCAAGTCCACCTGACACCTGAGCAGCTTGAAAAATATAAGTATTGGATCACAAGAAGATCTTTACATGAGCCTCTTTCAAAAATCAGAGAAGA
This sequence comes from Candidatus Paracaedimonas acanthamoebae, assembly GCA_017307065.1. Classification (NCBI taxonomy): domain Bacteria; kingdom Pseudomonadati; phylum Pseudomonadota; class Alphaproteobacteria; order Holosporales; family Caedimonadaceae; genus Candidatus Paracaedimonas; species Candidatus Paracaedimonas acanthamoebae. Next base: position 73,981 of record JAFKGL010000015.1, on the reverse strand, counting down.
AAAAGAATTTTGGAGTTTGCCTTTTATTGTAAAGGCTGAAACTTTAGATCCTCGTCCTGATAGTGAAACATTAATAGAAGCCGTCCTTAAAACCTATCCGTCTCGTGAAATGGTTTTTAATATTCTCGACTTAGGTATTGGTACAGGTTGTCTTATTATTACTTTACTTCAAGAATATCTTTTTAGTTTTGGAATCGGTGTTGATAAATCAGCACAAGCTCTTGAAGTTGCTCAACTTAATTTAGAGAAATTTAACTTACAGGATCGGCTTAAGCTGATCCAGACTTCTTGGGGGGAGGGGATTGAGGGAACATTTGATATTATTATCTCAAATCCTCCTTACATTGCTGAAACAGAGCGACAAATTCTTTCACCTGAAGTTATTCAATATGACCCCGAGATCGCCTTATTTGCAGGAGAAGATGGTTTAGATGCTTATCGTGCTTTGGCACCTCACGTTTTTCGTTTATTAAAAACTTCAGGCCATTTATTTCTTGAGATTGGTCAAGGGCAAGAAAAAGCTGTTGAAAAAATTTTTGAAAAATCAGAGCTTATTATTCAAGAATGGATCCCAGATTTAGCTGGGATCATTCGGTGTGGAATCTTTCAAAAAGCGTTTGTATAAACAAAAATAGTAATTTTATTTTTGTTCGGGTGGTAATTGAACGCGAATGTGAAGTTCTTCAAGTTGTTTTTGTGTTACCTCTGACGGAGCGCCCATTAATAAATCTTGAGCTTGCTGATTCATTGGAAATGCAACAATTTCACGTAAATTTGGTTCTTCAGCGAGAAGCATTACAATTCGATCAATACCAGGCGCTGAGCCACCATGAGGCGGCGCACCATATTTTAAAGCATTCAGCATTCCACTAAATTGAGTTTCAACTTCTTCTCGTGTATAGCCTGCAATTTCAAAAGCCTTATACATAATTTCAGGTTTATGGTTACGAATTGCCCCGCTTGAAAGCTCATAACCATTACAAACGATATCGTATTGATAAGCTTTGATATCTAGTGGATCTTGAGAATTTAAGGCTTCAAGTTCTCCTTGAGGCATAGAGAACGGATTGTGGGAGAAGTCTATTTTTTTGTGTTCTTCATTATATTCGAACATTGGAAAATCAACGATCCAGCAGAACTTAAAGCAATTTCTTTCGATAAGATCTAGTTCTTGTCCAATTTTTTGGCGCGCTAAGCCGGCAAGTTTTTCGGCCTCTTTTTTTGGTGCACAGACAAAGAAAACAGCATCACCTTCTTGAACATTTGTTAATTCTTTCAAACGCTTTAGCCGAGCTTCATCTAGGAATTTTGCGATCGGGCCTTTTGCAACACCCTCGGAAAAAATAATATAACCAAGGCCTGGTGCTCCTTGAGTTTTTGCCCAGTCATCTAAGTTAACAAAGAATTTGCGTGATTCTTTAGCAGCAGTAGGTGCGGGGATTGCTCTAATGACGGATCCTCGAGAAATGGCATTTGCAAAAACACTAAATTCTGAGTTTTCAAAAACTTCATTTACCTGTGAAATAACGAGAGGATTTCTCAAATCTGGCTTATCTGAACCATATTTAAGCATTGCTTCATCATATGTGATACGGGGAAAAGGAGTCTCTGTTACAATCTTATTTTTCCCAAATTCAGTAAATAGTCCATGAAGAACAGGTTCAAGAGCAGCAAAGACATCTTCTTGAGTCACAAACGACATTTCAAAGTCTAATTGATAAAATTCTCCTGGAGAGCGATCAGCACGCCCATCTTCATCACGAAAACAAGGCGCAATTTGGAAATAACGATCAAACCCTGCAATCATAAGAAGCTGTTTAAACATTTGAGGGGCTTGCGGGAGGGCATAAAATTTACCGGGATGAACGCGAGAAGGGACTAAGAAATCTCTTGCTCCTTCAGGAGAGCTAGCCGTTAAAATGGGTGTTTGGTATTCTATAAAGTCTTGCTCGATCATTCGACGACGAATAGAGGCAATAATTTGACTGCGAAGTACGATATTCGCATGCATTTTTTCGCGGCGAAGATCAAGAAAACGATAACGAAGCCTTGTTTCTTCTGGAAATTCTTGATCACTGTTAACAGATAGCGGTAAAACATCTGCAATTGAATCAACATGACAGTCATCAATCGCAAGTTCAATAGCGCCTGTTGGCATTTTTGTGTTTGTTGTTTCTGGGGTTCGCTGAAGTACATGCCCTGTGACTGTGATAACACTTTCAAGTTTAGTAGCTTCTAGTGTTTTGAAGTGTTCATTTTTTGCTTCAATTACGCATTGAGTAATTCCATAATGGTCTCTCAAGTCCACAAATAAAAGATCTCCATGATCTCTTTTCCGATGAATCCATCCAGAAAGCCTGACTTGTGAACCGACGTGTTCTGCCGTTAATTCATTACATTTGTGTGTTCGGTAAAGATGCATAATTTTCTCTTTCTAAATTTTCTGTTGAGGTAAAATAGCAATTTATATTGCTTTTTGCTAGAATTCTTCTCTTAAAGTGAAAAGGATATTTGTATGGAATTGATTTCAACCAATGAAAAGCTAATAACATTTTGTAAAAAAATAGAAAATGAAGATTTTATCGCCGTTGATACCGAATTTATTCGAGAAGATACTTATTGGCCTAAAGTTTGCTTAATACAAATTGCAGGTTCCCAAGATATCGCTCTTATTGATCCTTTGAGTGTTGAAATTGATCTTTTGCCGCTTTTTGAAATTATGAAAAATGAAAATATCATTAAGGTATTTCATTCTGCTTACCAAGATTTAGAAATCTTTTACTTTTTAATGAAAGAACTACCTAAGCCTATTTTTGATACTCAAATTGCCGCAATGGTTTGTGGTTTTGGTGAGTCTGTTGGTTATGAAACACTTGTAAATTCCATGGTTAAAACACCTTTAGATAAATCAAGCCGTTATTCAAATTGGGCACGACGTCCTCTCACTGATAAACAATTAAAGTATGCAGCGAATGATGTTATTTTTTTAAGAATAATCTATCAGAAACTTTTTGAACGCCTCCAAAATAATGATCGTTTTTTATGGATAAAAGAAGAAATGGAGGAATTACAAAATATTGACTCTTATAAAGTTCAGCCTGAAAAAGCGTGGCAAAGATTACGTCCAAGGAGTGGAGAACCACGATTTTTAGCTCGCCTGCAAGCTTTGGGAGCTTGGCGTGAATTGGAAGCTGTACATAAAAATATCCCAAGAGGTCGGATGCTTCGGGATGAAATTCTTGTTGAAATTGCCGCCCATAATCCAAATTCCTCAGAAGAATTATGTCAAATAAGAGGTATTTCAACGAAATTAGCAACAGGGATTGTTGGGACTCAGATCATGAGTGTTCTAAGTTCAGCAAATGAAATTCCCTCTGAAGAGTGTCCAACACTTCATATAAAAATAGGTAAGTTAGGAGCATCTTCTACTTTAATTGACTTATTGAGAGTTCTTTTGAAGATAAAAAGTCAAGAATCTCAAGTGGCTGAAAGGCTCATTGCAACAACTAAAGATCTCGATTCTCTTATTATGTTAAAAGAAGAAGCACCTATTGATGTCCTTAAAGGGTGGAGATATGAGATTTTTGGAAAAGTTGCGCTCGATTTTCTGAATGGTAAAGTTTCAATCTTTCTTGAAGATCGGAAAATATGTGTGAAAGAAGATAATATAAAAAACTTTGCGTAAAGGCGAATTTTTTCGTAGTGTGTCGCAAATTTAATGAGAATTTTTCCATGAAAATACTAAAAATATTGCTAGGTTTAAGCGTTTTAATTTTAGGTAGTCTCTTTTTGTTTAGAGATAAGATTGAACCGTCGGCTCAGTCACTTAAAGTAATAGCCATTAGCCAGATAGTTGAACATCCATCTCTTGAAGCTGTAAGGCAAGGAATTTATGATTTCCTTTCACAAAGTGGATTAGAAGAGGGGAAGGATTACAAAGTCATTTATAAAAATGCTCAAGGAAATATGAGTATTAATAATCAAATCGCACAACAGTTAAGCGGGATGAAGCCAGATGTTATGGTTGCAATTTCAACACCTAGCGCACAAGCTCTTGCATCTGTTTCTCATGGTAAAAATATTCCTCTTGTGTTTGCGGCTGTCACAGACCCTTTGCAGGCGAGGTTAATTAAAGATTTAAATAAACCTGGAGATTTTATTTCTGGTGTAAGTGATCTTCCTCCTTTAAATGCCCAAATTGAATTGATTCGAGAACTTTTCCCTACAGCTAAGAAAATTGGAATTCTATATAATCCTGCAGAGGTGAATTCGACGAAGACGATCAGCGAATTTCAAGATTTAGCAAAAAAATTTGAATACGAAATTTTGTTAGCTCCGACTACAAAAAGTTCAGAAGTATTATTTTCTGCTCAAAATCTAATCGGAAAAGTAGATATTTTATATATTCCTCAAGATAATACAGTTGTTTCTGCAATTTCTTCTTTGATTTCTTTACAGTATGAAAAAAAGATTCCTTGTTTTACAAGTGATGAGGTTCTTGTTCAAAAAGGGGCAATTGCAGCTGTTGGAACGAGTTATTATGAACATGGGAAGCAGGTTGGAGAAATTGTATTTAAATTTTTAGAAAATAAAAAAGGGGTACAAATTCCCATAGCATTTCCGCGGAATCCTCAAATCTATATTAATTATGAGACCGCAAAGAATTTAGACTTAAGTATTCCAGATAAAATCGCTCAAAAAGCAAAAATTTATAAATTGGAAAAATAGTTGAATATGCAGCAATTATTTTAAATTAATTGAATTTTAAAATAATTATGAGATTATAAATAGCTGTAGGTCAGCTTTATGTATCAGAAATTGAACGATAATTAATTAAAATTGTCTTTTTAGCAATAATGTAAGATATGGTAAAAGCGAGAAAAACTATAAGGAGCTTATTATGGCCATTAAAAACATGCTCATCCCAATTTTGAGCGGCTTTAAAGATTTTGTGGATATATTTTATATAAGATTCTTAACAATTATAGTTTGTTTTAATTTATTTATACCTGCTCTTCATTCAGAAGAGCTTAAGCCTCTTATTACTATTACACAAATAATTGATCATCCTTCTGCTAATTCTGTCAGAGAAGGGATTAAAAAATCTCTTGAAGAATTAGGGTATCATGAGGGCAAAACAATGCATTGGGTTTATAAGAATCCTCAAGGCAATAATGCAACCAATATTCAAATAGCTCAGCAATTTGTAAGCATGACGCCGGATATTATGGTGGCGATTTCAACACCTAGTGCACAAGCTCTTATGTCTGCCGCTCGAAAAAGGAACATTCCAATTGTTTTTGCGGCTGTGACAGACCCAATAAATGCTGGAATTATCAAAGATCTTAAGAATCCTGGAGGATTTATTACAGGGGTCAGTGATTTTCCTCCTCTTGAAAAACAAGTAATGTTGATTAAGAAGATGCTTCCTCACGCTAAAATTATAGGTGGTATTTATAATCCTGGAGAAATTAACTCTGTAAAACAATTTAAGCTTTTTGAAGAATTTGCAAAGAAAGAAGGTTTTGAAGTTATATCTGTAACAGCTATGAAAACATCTGATGTTCATTCGGCAGCTTTAAGTCTTATTAAAAAAGTAGATGCTTTTTTCATTCCTTTAGACAATACGGTTCTTTCTGCCATGGATAGTTTAATTAAACTGCAATTTGATTTTCAAAAACCAATTTTTACAAGTGAGACAGATTCTGTTTTTCAAGGTGCTTTAGCGACCGCAGGAGCTCATCTTTTTGATATTGGAAAAGCTGCAGGAAAAATGATTGCTCGCATCTTACAAGGAGAAAAACCAGGAATTATTTCTGTCGAAACAGCGAAAGTTTCTCATGTAACTGTGAACATGAAAACTTTAAATAATTTTAAGCTAAAGCTTCCAGAAAATACAGAATTCAACTTTGAAAAAATTGGACATGAAGGTCCAATAAATAAGGAAAAATAGACAGTGAATGAATTACAATTTCTAGGTGCGATTGAGCTTGGTTTAATTTATGGAATGGTTGCTTTAGGTGTTTATCTTTCTTTTCGAGCCTTAGATTTTCCAGATTTGACAGCTGATGGTTCTTTTCCTTTAGGAGCTGCAATAGCGGCAATCTTAATTTCACAAGGATATAATCCATGGTTATCGACATTATGTGCCATCTTAGGAGGAAGTCTAGCAGGTTTATTCACAGCATGGCTTAGTGTGCGATGGAAGATCTTAAATTTATTAGCCAGTATTTTAACTATGTTAGCACTTTATTCTATTAATTTAAGAATTATGAAAGGTCCTAATATAACAATTATGATGGATGTAGAAACAATCTTTACGCCATTTGAGGCTTTCTTTAGCGCAAAAATAGCAGGGACAATACTCATATTAAGCATACTCTCTTTAGTTATTGGTACTTTCTTATGGTACTTTTTATTAACAACGACAGGTCTTGCTTTGCGGGCAACTGGTGCTAATCCACGTATGGCTCAGGCACAAGGTATAAAAACCAAAGGAATGATTCTTCTGGGGATTGCTATAAGCAATGGGTTAATTGCTTTAGGAGGCGCATTATTTGCTCAACATCAAGGTTTTGCAGATGTGACGATTGGAAATGGAACGATTATTATGGGGCTCGCGGCGGTCATTATTGGTGAAGTTGTATTCCCCACTAGAAGAATTTGGTTGACCCTTTTGGCGTGTATTATTGGGACGATTCTTCACCGCTTTGCAATTGCTTTAGCCCTGAATGCGGATGGACTTGGATTACAAGCAACTGATCTTAATTTAGTAACAGCAGGCATTGTAATGGTGGCAATGATACTTCCACGTTTGAAAAAAGCGACAACGAATAAATTAATAGGGCGAGGCTAAGCATGATTAGACTTGAGAAAGTACGCGTATTATTCAATCAAGGAACTGCATTAGAGAAAGTTGTCTTAAAAAATATTTCTCTAACGATTGAAGAAGGCGAAGTTGTTACTGTTATTGGTGGTAATGGAGCTGGAAAATCTACTCTTCTGAATGTTTTAACGGGAGATATTAATATTTCTCAAGGACGAATATTTTTTGAAGAAACTGATGTTACACGGTGGTCGTCAGAGAAAAGGGCACGTATGGTCGCGCGTGTGTTCCAAGATCCTTTAATAGGAACATGCGGTACTTTAACTGTTGAAGAAAATCTGGCTTTAGCATTTTATCGCGGTAAAAATCTCGGTCTTGGATTTGCTTTATCTCCGAAGAATCGTAAAATTTTTATAACATTTCTTGAAAGATTAAATTTGGGTCTTGAGAAACGATTGAGAGATCCAATAGGCTTGCTTTCAGGGGGACAACGTCAGGCTATTTCTTTAATTATGGCGGCACTTTCTCCAATGCAGATATTGGTTCTTGATGAACATACTGCAGCTCTTGATCCACGTACGGCAGCTTTCATCATTCAACTCACGCGCAATATAATTCTAGAAAAAAATCTTACAGTGCTAATGGTAACGCATAGTATGCATCAAGCGCTTGAAGTCGGAAATCGTACTCTAATGTTAACAGAGGGGGAGATTGTTTTTGATGTTAAGGGAGAAGAACGTTCCAAATTGAAAGAAGATGATCTTTTGAAACTCTTTAAAGAAGTTGTCCACAAAACAGGAGAGGAAGATGAATTTTTACTAAATTCATAAGCCAGTTCTCCTGATTAAAATACTCTTTTGTTTACGTATTTTAAATAAAGCCTCTATTACAATAAAGATAAAGGCACGTAAATGGAGTATGTAAAGAATGATAAAAGAGCCCTATAAATTTATGCATACTGAAGATGGTGCAAAAATACGCATAGGATTCTGGCCTGCTCATCCAAAAGCTCAGACAACAACCATTCGTACTATTGTCTTACTACAAGGCAGAGCTTCATTTATGGAAAAATATCAAGAAATAATCGAAATACTATGTCGAAAAGGTAATAATGTGTGGGCTCTTGATTTACGTGGTCAAGGACTTTCAAGTCGTATGCTTCCTAACCATAATAAATTACATATAGATTCATATGATACTTATCTTCACGATTTTCATCAATTCATGACTAACTATGTAAGGCCAATGCACCAAAATAATTTGATTTTGTTAGGGCATTCAATGGGAGGTCATATAGCTCTACGCTATTTAAGCGAATATCAAAATATTTTTGATGGTGCTGTTTTAGTCGCTCCTATGATTGATGTTAAAACAGGAGGTTATCCAAAATCTCTAGCTAAATTAATTGCTCAGTCTGCCTGCTTTATTGGATGTGAGGACGCCTATATTTTTGGCCAAGAAAACCTTAATCCCATATATGAGTATTTTGAAGGTAATTACTTCACTCATGATCGGCAACGTTATTTTGCTCATAGAGATTTACAACTTAAAAATCCGGGACTTGTGTCCGGTGGGGGTACTTATGGTTGGCTTCAAGCCACGTTTAAATCTATTCAAATGCTCCATGAGTCTACCTATTTAAAACAAATACATACGCCTCTTTTGTTGATAGCTGCAGGGCAGGAAGAGCTCATAGACAATAGTTCTCTAGAATACGTTGCTGAGAATTTAGCAAAATGTAAAGTCAAGATTTATGAACATTCTCGGCACCAAATATTTATGGAAACAGATGAGATTCTTACCCAATTTTGGGCCGATTATGATTCATTTATTGACCAAAATTTCGGGGAATTTGAACAAGCTTTAGCGAAACGCCGGCTCGTCGAATCCCCTGAGCTTCCTGGAGTGCAAGGACGCGACACCCCGTTCGCGAATGATGCGAATCGCCTCCAACCCAATTATTAAGTGTTGCTGCACTCTTTCACGATAAAAATTATTGGCCATTCCGCGAAGCTTAATTTCTCCATGAATTGGTTTATCTGAAACGCAAAGTAATGTCCCATAAGGAACACGGAAGCGAAGGCCATTAGCAGCAATCGTTGCAGATTCCATATCAAGGGCAACAGCACGGCTTTGATTGAATTTTTCATAAATCTCATCGGACCTTAATTCCCAATTTCGATTATCGGTTGTATAGATAGTTCCAGTTCGTAGTCGAAATTTTGCATCTACAGCTTGCAAGCCTGTAACAGCAAGAACAGCATCTTGAAGAGCTATCTGAACTTCTGCAATTGGAGGAACTGGTACCCATAAAGGAAGATCATCATCTAACACGCCGTCATCTCGCACATAGCCATGTGCGAGTATATAATCACCAAGGTTTTGATTGCGTCTGAGGGCGGCACAATGACCTAAGGTAAGCCAACAATGGGGACGTAAAACAGCTAAATGATCGGTGATATTTTTAGCATTTGCAGGACCAACACCAATATTAATAAAAGTAATGCCATTTCCATCAGGGCGTTTTAAATGATAAGCAGGCATCTGTGGAAGATGCATTGGCTCTTCACCTATCTTCTGTAGGGTCGTAGCTCCTGATTTTCTGGTAATAACATCTCCAGGTGTAACTAAAGCTGTGTATTCGTCACCTTCTAAAAGTTTTTGTTCTGCAAAGTGAATAAATTCACCTAAATAGCGTTGGTAGTTAGTGAGTAAAATAAAATTCTGAAAGTGTTCTGGAGAGGTTCCCGTATAATGGTGAAGTCTGTGAAGAGAAAAATCTACACGCTCGCCGGAAAAAAGGGCAAGAGGACGAGGACTATTAGCAATCGGTTTATAAGTATGATTAACAATATGATCATTAAGGCGTGTGAGATTAGGATGTTCAAAGTTAAGGCGTAATTGATCGATTTGAGATTCACTAAGATTTGTATTACTAAAATCAGCAATAAAGGCTAAAGGAATAGGCCATTCACTTCGTCCAACAATAATCGGTTTTTGATATCTCTCAAGTAATAATGAGATTTGTTCTTCGTAATAATCCGAAAAAAACTCAGGGTGTGTTAATGTTGTTCCATAAAAACCGGGCGCATCAACAAATCCATAAGAAAGAGCAGCATCAGATAGCTTGATATCAGCGCTGCTTATATAAATACCAACATATGGGTAGCAACCTTCCTTAGGGGAAGCAGCGCTCTTATCTCCTTGCTTAAGGTTATCATAAGCTTGACCAATTATAGCTGAACTTTCATTGTAAAGTTCTTTTATTTTTTGGACTGCAGCCGCCGCATTTGTATACTCTTGAGTATCATAGATGCGTACAGAGCCTTCAATCAATTGAGGTGGAGTTTGGAACATATTTTCCCTTTAATTTTTATCTTTAGGATTAAGTGAAAAGATCTTTTTTAGGCTATTAATATCCGGTCCGCCAGGAATAATAACGTCACCATAAATTATTGTCGGTGTTGCCTCTATGTTAAGTTTTGAGGCTAAAGTCTCATTTTCAGCAATTTTCTTTTCGATAATGCTAGACGATAAATCAACTTTAAATTTATCGATGTCCAAGCCTATTTTTTCTGCAATATCGAAAATATCTTGTTCAGTCATATCTGGGTTCGATTCAAATACTGCATTTTGGAATTCAGCATATTTCCCTTGATTTTTGGCTGCGAAGATTGATCGTACAGCTAATTTAGATATTTCCCCAAAGATTGGCAGATCTTTGAATATAATTTTTACATCTCGTAATTCTGGGTCTTGAGGAACCATATTTAAAGTTTTATGAAATTTTCGACAATGTCCACAAAAAGGATCCATGAAGACAACCAGTTTTTTGTGGCCATCACTATTTCCAATAAATGGATCACTAGAATTAGTGAATATTTCATCCACATTTTTTGAAATGATAGATTTATTTTGAGATGCTTGTTCTTGTTGGCGCTTTTCTTGGAGTTTTTGAAAAGCTTTTTCCATAATTTCTGGTTTTTTCAATAAAAATTCTTCAACAACTTTTTCAATACCCTCTTTTTGGCCTTTTGAAAAAACATCTGCGCCAATAACTTGAGTTGTTGTGCTTAAAAGTATCGCAAAACTTAATTTTATAATTTTCAAATTTTTCATATAACCCTCCCATGTAAGTTACAAATACTAAAAGATCCTTCTTTAGAGATCAATAAAAGTTTTAAAAAGAGCTTATTTCTTGTCTCTTTAATTCACGTTCTGCAAATTCTTTTATATCTTCTGCGCGAATTTTTTCTGGCCCTGATGAGAGGAGGTGTTCCGCTCTTTTTGCTTGGTTTAGAGCAAGATCATATTTGCCAATAGCAAGTGCCTCTTCTGCCAGACATAAAGCAGACACGCCAATATTTTTCTGTCGTCCATGAGCTATAGCAAGTAAGCGCCATGTAAAGGGATTTTCTTTTTCTTTTTGAAGGACTTTATTAAGTTCACGGATAGCTTCTCGATTATAGGTTTCAGTATTAGCTTCCAATATCACTTGAGCATAACTAAGCCTTATCAATGCAGCATCAGGTTTAAGATCTTTAGCACGTTGATATGCTTGAATTGCATCAGAAATATGTCCATTTTCAAAATTTATCTGTCCTTTTAATTCCCAAAAATATGGATCTTTAGGATAATCGTGAAGTAAATTTTCTATTTGATTTAAAGCTTCAGCCACCTTGTTAGAGCGGTAATAAGCAATTGCTCTTGCATAACGGGCTTCAACTGAAGTGTTATTTTGTCCATATTTGAGGAAAATTTGTCCTGAAGGTTGTAAAAAGGCCTCTAACTTAGCTAGAATTCTTTTATAAGAGGCATAAAATCTATCTGGTAGATTTTTTTGAGTATAAGGTGAATGACTAATATGAGTTTTTAAAAATTCGACACGATCATGACTAAAAGGATGAGAGCGCATATACAAATCTTGCCGTTCTGAGCTTAAGAGCTCTTGCTTTTCAAGAGATTGCATAAATTCATAAAAACCCTTTGAAGACCATTGTAGTTTATCTAGATATTTCACGCCAGCGGTGTCAGCACTGCCTTCTTGTCCACGGTTATAGTGTAGAAAAGTATTTTGAGCGACACTTATTCCTCCCATCGTTAAGCCTACAGCTGCATCTGCATTTCCTGCAAGCATAGCAGCAACACCTAATACCATGCCTGCCATAGCCATTGTTGTTGCTTTAGAAGCCATCCCCTCGCGCCCAGCAAGATGACCTCCTGCAATATGTCCAGTCTCATGGGCGAGAACCCCAATAATTTGTTCTGGAGTTTTCGATTTTAAAATGAGACCAGTGTTAAGAAAAATGGAGTATTCAGTCGTTGCAAAAGCATTAATGTCTGAATCCACGATGATAAAGATTTTCAAATTTTCAGGTTTTAATCCTGCGACTTGAAAAATAGGAGAAGTGAAATCAATTAAAGTTTCTTCTATCTCAGCATCTCGAATGGTCACACCTTCTTGAATAGCTTGTGCTCCCATAGAAATCGAGGGAAGAACAAAACTTTTCAATAATAGAAAAATGAAGCTAAAATTAGATTTCAATCTCAAAATCTTCTCTCTTCTTAATCAAGTAATTTTTTCCACCATCTTTTGGGCGCGCTTTTTTTTTGCTTTTTAACTTCTTGTGGTAGATTTTCTTCATGAGAATTATTTTTTTCTCTTATTTCTTCTGATCCAGAGGGCAGTTTTATTTCTACTTTACCGTCAGAAACTTCTTGTAAAGATGAAATCGGGCTTTCAGAAGCTACGCCTTTATTCTCTTCAGATGACTGTGAAAAGCCTGGACGTCTATTGCGTGAACGCCGACGTCGGCGTCGCCCACCTTCTCGTTTTTCATTTTCTGAAGTCAGTTGTACAGTCGTATTTTCTGAATTATCTTCTGTTTCTTTTTTTGAGTTAAAAGCGTCATTCTTATGTGGCTGCTGGGATTGCGAATGACTAGATCTCTGATGATGACGATTCCGTTTAAAATTTTTCTCTTCTGTGAGATTATCTTTCGCGGCGGAAGCTTCTTGTGATTTAGAGAGTTCAGTTTCACCAGAAAGATCTTCTGCATTTTTTCTTTTTATGCGGTTAAGACGATATTGTGGGCTGATTAAAGTTTCATCTCCTTCAACGAAGACTAACATTTTATGGCGTTCTTCAATCATTCTTAAATGTGGTCTTTTACTATTTAAAAGATAAAAGGCAATTTTTGGAGGTACATGGACTAAAATCTCTGCACAATTTCCTTTGAATCCCTCATCTTCTATAGCACGTAAGATATAAAGAGACGCAGATTCTATAGAGCGCACAAAGCCGGTTGCATTACAATGTGTGCATGGATGAGCCGTTGTTTCTAAAATACTGGGACGTAGCCTTTGTCGGGAAAGTTCCAAAAGTCCAAAAGGACTAATTTTCCCCATTTGTATGCGAGCTCTGTCATTTTTAAATGCTTCTCTTACTCTACGTTCAACCGCGGCAATATGGCGAGCTTCATCCATATCAATGAAGTCGATAACAATAAGGCCTGCAAGATCTCGTAATCTTACTTGCCTTGCAATTTCGTCTGCAGCTTCAAGATTCGTTTTTAATGCCGTTTCTTCAATATGACGTTCACGAGTTGATCGTCCAGAGTTAATATCTATAGAAACAAGAGCTTCTGTAGGATGGATAACAATCGAACCTCCGGATGGAAGCCTTACTGAAGGATTATACATTTCATCAATTTGAGCTTCGATGCCGAATTTCCTAAAAAGAGGTATAGTTGTGCTTTTATAATTTTGAACACGTTTTACATGGCTAGGTATTAACGTCTTCATAAATGTTTTTGCTATTTTGTATCCTTCTTCACCATCCACTAAAATAGATTCAACATCTTTAGTATAAAGATCACGTATAGCTCGTTTGACAATATCTTCTTCTTCGTAGATAAGACTAGGAGCAATTGATTCAAGGGTGTGTAAACGAATACCATTCCAAGTTCGCATAAGGTATTCAGCATCCCGTTTAATTTCTATTTTAGTTCGTTCACGTCCAGCAGTTCGAATAATGAGCCCCATACCTTCTGATATGGCTAGATCATCCAATATTTCGCGAAGACGATTTCGATCACTCGTGTTGGATATTTTTCGTGAAATTCCTCCACTGCGTGGTGAGTTTGGCATCAAAACACAATAACGACCTGCAATCGATAAGAAAGTCGTAAGAGCAGCTCCTTTTCCGCCACGTTCTTCTTTAACTACTTGGATGAGCATTATTTGATTCTTATGGATAACTTCCTGAATCTTATATCGACGATGGAGAGAAGGGCGACGAATGACAAGTTCATCTTCTTCATGAGGAGGTGATTCACCTCCCAGAACAGAAATAGGCATCGAAAATCCATCTTCTGTGACAGGTTCAGAAGATGAATTGGCCGCAGAATCTTCGGATGAAGGTGAGGGCTCATCTGTTTTTTCTTCAAATTCTGATTGATTTAATTCAGCTTTTAAGGCTTCGCGATCAGAAACAGGAATACGAAAGTAATCTGGATGTATTTCACTAAACGCTAAGAAGCCGTGTCTGTTGCCGCCGTAATCAATAAAGGCAGCTTGCAAGGAAGGCTCAACACGAGCAACTTTCGCAAGATAAATATTCCCTTTAAAAATTTGCTTTGTTGTACTTTCAAAATCAAAATCAGAAAGGCGATTATCCTCATCTATGACTGCAACGCGTGTCTCTTCTGGATGCGATGCATCAATAATCATTGTTTTTTTCATTTATTTTACTCCTGAGTCTATCCTTTATCACAAGGACATCAAATTACTCTCAAGAGTTACCAAAACATTAGGCAGAATCATCCAAAGAAGGAGGAAACAACAAGAATTCTGTTTGATTAGTAACTTCATTTTTGTATGTGAAAGTTGCAATGTGTGAAATTGTTATTCTTCCTACTTTCATTTCATAAACCTAAGGCAATATTGCAATTTGGTATCTCTTAAAATTTAACATTTGCATCAATTTGATGCTTAATTAATCCCAGACTTAATCCTGATAAAATTTAAAACTTTGCTAATCACGGATCTAAGTCACTATAAAATTTAGCTGAGTTCACGATAGCGTGCGTTTATAAAATTATCAATATTTTTTGATCATTTAATAGAAATAAGACTTTTATGACATGATATGAGATTTTAGAAGCATATTTCTCAAATATTATTTTATCGACAAAAGATAGACTATCCTTCAGAAATGAAAAAATGGGAACTTAAATTAAAATGGTATTAAAAAAATTGATGACAATTTTAAAATTTTTATTTCTCTTCTTTTTTGTTTTTGAAGGTACTATAGACGCGATTCCCATGAAAATATTAAAATGCGGTTGGTATTCTTGGGAGCCTTATCAATATGTTCACAAAAAAAATGAGCATAATCATTTAACAGGCCTTGATGTTCATATTTTTAATGCGGTGGCCGCTATTTGTAAATATGAGATTTATTATGAAGAAATTTCATGGCAGCAACATCAAGAAAAGATGAAATTAGGCGTTTATGATATTGCAATGGGGGTTACAAAAACAACTGAGCGTGAAAAAAGTTATTATTTTACAGAATCTTATCGTGATAGTATTGATGCTTTTTTTATCTTTAAAGAGATGTCGAAAAAATTTCATTTTTATGATGTTTCTGAGCTTATTTTGGAAATTAAGCGGCGACAAATTAGAGTGGGCGTAACAGGAGGATATCGTTATTCTTCTGAAGAATTAAACGATTTTATCAATGATAAACGTTATCAACATTTAATTTTTAAAGCGGATAGTGTATCGCAAAATATCGTATGGTTGGAAAAGAAGCTTATTGATGGTTTTCTTGCTGATCAGGTGAATGGTTTAACTATTGCAAGGCATAGGCGATTACACGAAAAATTAGAAACTTATGAGATTAGTCGAAGCCCAATCCATTTTATGTTAAGTAAAAAAACGACATCCTTAAAAGATTTAAACACATTCAATAAGGCCATTCAGAATTTTAAAGATTCTAAAGAATATAATTTAGCTTTCAAAACATATTTAGTCGCGCCGCTCTTCTCGCAAAGCATAGATAGAAAATGGTTCTATATTATTGACATAATAGGTACTATCGCTTTTGCTTTATCAGGAATAATCATTGCATATCATATGCGTGCTACATTATTTACCACAATCACTCTTGCAATGCTTCCCGCAATAGGTGGAGGGATGATGCGTGATATTATCGTTGGGAGACGACCCTTAGGTGTTTTACAGACACCAGATTATTTATTTGCTGTTTTTGGCACTGTTTTTACTTGTTATATAGCATTTCACCTTTTTGCATTTTTATCTTCATGCATTCATTGTTATCCAAAAATGCGCCCAAATGTTAAATTTCTTGGGCGAGCATTAGATGTCTTTGATGCTTTAGGATTAGCTGCTTTTACTGTGATTGGTACAAATGTAGCTGTGATCTCAAATTGTGAGCCTCTTTGGTTATGGGGGCCTTTATTAGCCGCTATTACAGGAGCAGGGGGAGGGGTGATAAGAGATTTATTAAGACCTGACCGATATATGAGCTTTATGGGGGAACTCTATGCTGAAGTTGCTATTATCTGGAGTTTTTTCTTATCTCTTTTCTTACATTTTCATCATACTTACCTCTCTTCTAATGAGGTGTTATGGGCAATTATAGTAACAATTGTTGGAGTTTTTATAACGCGAATTCTGGCGAGTATTTTTGACATTAAAGGGCCAAATTTCTTATCTAAAAGAAAGTATTTTAAGAGATTAAGGAGATAGCAAAATGACAAAAGAAAGAAAACTTCCATTATGTATTGACCTTGATGGAACTTTGATACGATCAGATGTAACGCAGGAAAGTGTTTTATTATTTCTTAGAAAGTACCCTTGGAAGATATTGAATATTTTTATTTGGCTTTGTAAAGGGAGAGCCTTTTTAAAAGCACGATTGGCTGCTTATGTAATGATTGAGCCATCTTTATTGCCGTATAATGAGTGTTTTCTGGAGTATATTAAAGATAAAGCAGAAAAAGGACATGATCTTTATCTAGTTACTGCGGCTGATCAAAAATGTGCGGAAATTATCCATAATTATCTTGGAATTTTTAAAGAATATCTTGCGAGTGATGAGACGAATAATTTACGTGCTTTTGCTAAAGCTCAGGCTTTATGTTTACGCTTTGGTTCAGAGAAATTCATTTATGCGGGTAATTCACGACACGATCTGCCGGTATGGGCGAAATCAGCTGAAATTATTAGTGTGAACACCCCGCAAAAAATTCTTAAAAACGCTGAAAATTTTCATAAAAAAATACATAAATTTCAAGATGAGCCGCTTAAAAGTAAAAGTATTTTAAAAGATTTAGGGACGTATCCTTGGTTTCGATATTATTTCTTTTTATATCTATTGAGCATGGTAGGTGGTTATGTATTTAATAAAATAAAAATAAATCATTTTGATTTTTATCAATATATCAGTTTTTTTATAGCAATTTCTTTTTCAAGCATCGCCGCATTTTTATTAGGGGGGCTTTTCAACCTTGAAGAAATAAGAAGAAATCCTCTTACAAAAGAAACATTCCTAAGTACGAGCCGCTTAACAATCGTCAAAGTAATGTATTTTATTGTGATTTTTACAATTATTGGATTTATTTTAGAAGGATTTTTATCTTTTTTTGTCTTTATTTTTCAGTTTATAATGATTGCAATCAAGATAAAAAGTAAAAATAGAAAAATAAATTGATGCAAAATATGTCCTATAGTGGCTTTAATTTGCTGTGATATTTGTTCAAAAATGCTTGCATCTTAAAAAAAGTCCAGATATATCAAACTTATCCCACACGCAGGTTCTGCGGTTCTTAAGTATGTTAGAATCGCTCCGGTGGTTGCAGATGCAGCTACATTCCTGCGGAGGTTTAACCGGAAAAAGGAAAAAACAATGAAAAATGTTCCATTTACTATGCGTGATTTAATGCATGCAGGTGTTCACTTTGGCCACCATCCACGTCGCTGGAATCCTAAAATGGCCCCCTACCTTTATGGGGTACGTAACAGTGTACACATTATTAACCTAGAAAAAACTGTACCTCTTATACATCAAGCTCTTGCGACATTGAAAGATGTTGTTGTGAGCGGTGGAAGAGTTTTATTTGTCGGAACAAAACGTCAAGCATCTGAAGTTGTTGCTGAAGCGGCTAAGCATTGTGGACAATATTATATTAATCATCGTTGGCTTGGCGGTATGTTAACCAACTGGAAAACTATTTCTCAATCTATACGTCGTCTAAAAGAACTTGAAGAATTCTTAGGACAAGAGCAATTAGGACTGACTAAGAAAGAATTGCTTAAGCTTACAAGAGAAAAAGATAAGCTTGAAATGACTTTAGGTGGAATCAAAGAAATGCCAGGATTGCCTGATGTTTTATTTGTTATGGATAGCCTTAATGATCGTATTGCAATTAATGAAGCAAACAGATTAGGAATACCTGTTATTGCTATTTTGGATAGTAATGCTGATCCTGCGGGTGTTGACTATCCTATTCCTGGAAATGATGACGCTATTCGGTCGATTGAATTTTATTGCAGAATTGCCTCTACAGCAATTCTTGATGGGTTACAACACCACTTGCGCGCAGCTGGGGTAGACTTAGGAAGTTCTTCTCATGTTCCAACTCAAGTAGAACAAGTATCTGAGATTCAAGAAGATATTTTTGAAGAAAATTCTGTTTCTGAACAAGTTGTAGCTCAAGAATAGTAATTTTAGTTTTTAATTTAAGGAAATAATGATGACAGAGATTTCTGCAAGCGCTGTAAAAGAACTTCGTGAACGGACAGGCGCTGGAATGATGGATTGTAAAAAAGCTCTGACCGAAAACAAAGGCGATATGGAAGCTGCTGTTGATTGGTTAAGAACCAAAGGATTGGCTGCTGCCGCTAAGAAAGCCGGACGTACCGCTGCTGAGGGGCTTGTTGGAGCCGTTACAACGGGGACTGTCGGTGCAATTATTGAAATAAATGCGGAGACAGATTTCGTTGCTCGAAATGAAAAATTCCAAGAATATGTTAAAACTGCTGCAAATTTAGCCCTTAAAGCTAACTCTGACTTGGATGCTTTTAAAAATACATCATATCCAGATACAGGGCGAAGCATTGCTGAAGAATTAACTAATCTTATTTCAGTTATTGGCGAAAATATGGAAGTAAGACGCTTTAAGAACTTACAAGTCGAGCAAGGCGTTGTAACAAGCTACATCCACAGTGCTATTGCGCCAGGATTAGGAAGAATAGGCGTTTTGGTTGCTCTTGAATCCTCGGGTGAAAAAGCAAAGCTTGAAACTTTAGGGAAACAAATTGCAATGCATGCTGCAGCGGCAAACCCACAAGCTTGTAATATTGCTGATTTAGATCCAAGCGTCATTGAGCGTGAGCGTAAAATATTTGCTGAGCAAGCTCGCGAAT
Organism: Candidatus Paracaedimonas acanthamoebae; assembly: GCA_017307065.1. NCBI lineage: Bacteria > Pseudomonadati > Pseudomonadota > Alphaproteobacteria > Holosporales > Caedimonadaceae > Candidatus Paracaedimonas > Candidatus Paracaedimonas acanthamoebae. The sequence goes on along the minus strand of JAFKGL010000015.1, from coordinate 54,699 downwards.
CTGGTAAAAAAGAAGAATTTATTGAAAAAATGATTGAAGGTCGTCTTCGTAAATTCTATGAAGAATCCGTACTTGTTGAACAAGTTTATTTAATCGATGATACAAAACGCAAAGTTTCACAAGTTATTGCTGATGCTGCAAAAGAAATTGGCGTACCTGTAGATTTAAAAGGATTTGCTCTTTTTAAGCTTGGTGAAGGTATTGAAAAAGAAGTTGCTGATTTTGCTGCAGAAGTCGCTCAACAACTTGGAAAATAAAAAAAGAATCATCTTAAGGATCACTAAAAATCCTTGAGATGGTTTTTATATATTCTTAGGGAAATATAGGATTAGTCCTCAATGAAAAGTACCGTCGATTCTTCTAAACCATTTAAGCGTATTTTGCTTAAGCTTTCGGGTGAAGCTCTTATGGGAGAGGCGAGTTATGGACTTGATCCTAAGACAGTCAATAGAATTGCTGCTGAAATCCAAAATGTGCATGCTGCTGGCTGCCAAATATGTATTGTTATTGGCGGAGGCAACATTTTTAGAGGTGTGAACGGCGAAGCCCAAGGAATTGACCGATCCACCTCAGATTATATGGGAATGCTTGCGACAGTCATGAATGCTTTGGCTCTTCAAAATGCGTTGGAAAAACATAATGTCCAAACGCGAGTACAGTCAGCCATTCCTATGGAAACTGTTTGTGAGAGCTATATTCGTCGTAAGGCCCTTTTTCACTTAGAGAAAGGGCGTGTTGTAATATTTGCAGCTGGTTCTGGAAGTCCATTTTTTACAACTGATACAGCCGCTGTTTTGCGAGCCAATGAAATGAATTGTGATGTTTTGATGAAGGGAACAAAGGTTGATGGCGTTTATTCATCAGATCCGACAAAAGACAAAACAGCTAAGCGTTTCGAACACTTAGACTACTTACAAATCCTTTCCGAAAATTTAAGAGTTATGGATATGGCCGCTGTTGCTTTGGCTAGAGAAAATCATCTCCCTTTGATTGTTTTTTCTATTCAAGAAAAAGATGGTTTTGTTAAAGCTTCTCAAGGCAATGGTAATTTTACCTCCATTTCTAATCATGAAAATCAACAGAAATTTCTACAAGGGAGATTATAAAGATGAACGTATTTAACCTTGATGACTTAAACAAGCGGATGCAAGGGGCTATGGATGCCCTTATAAAAGAATTTAACGGATTGCGAACAAATCGAGCTTCGACACATCTTTTAGAACCTTTGATGATAGATGCGTATGGATCTCGTATGCCAATGACTCAAGTTGGTACAATTAGTACGCCTGAAGCTCGATTACTCACTGTTCAAGTGTGGGATAAAGAACTTGTAAAAGCCGTTGAAAAGGCAATTAGAGAGGCTGGTTTAGGTCTAAATCCATCAGCAGATGGCCAAATGGTTCGTATTCCTATGCCTGATTTAAGCCTTGAGCGTCGTCAAGAACTCACTAAAATTGCTGCAAAATACGCAGAACAAGGAAAAATTGCAGTAAGAGCAGTGCGGCGCGATGGTATGGATGAATTAAAAAAACTTGAGAAAGAAAGTAAAATTTCAGAAGACGATCATCATAATTTTTCTGATGAAATTCAAAAACTTACGGATGATTTTATTAAAAAAATTGATCAAGCCTTACACCAAAAAGAAAAAGATATTTTACAAGTCTAATAGACGTAATAGAGGCAATTTTATTGAATTTTCCTAGTATGTTATCATCATTAGATGCAAGCCTTCCACGACATATTGCAATAATAATGGATGGGAATGGGCGTTGGGCAAAAACACGCGGTCTTGAGCGCTTAAAAGGACATTATGAAGGCGCTGAGGCACTCAAGCGTACGATTCAAGCTGCCTTAGAATTAGGAATTCAATATCTAACAGTTTACGCATTTTCTACAGAAAATTGGCATCGCCCAGAAGAAGAGGTTAGAGGACTTATGGTTCTTCTGCAGCATCAATTAGAAACGGGACTTGATGAACTTATTAAAAAGAATATCCAATTAAAATTTATTGGGTTTCATGATAGAATTGATCCAAGTTTAAGAAAATCTATTGATGAAGCTGTTAATAAAACAGCTCATAATACAGGTTTAGTGCTTTGCATCGCTTTTAATTATGGAGGAAGAGCAGAGATAGTCGAGGCAACTCGTCAGATTTCAGTAAAAATCAAGAATGGGCAATTAAATCCCGAAGACCTAACTGAAAAAGTTTTTGCTGAACATCTTTTAACTCAAAATCTTCCGGATCCGGATTTATTTATTCGAACAAGTGGAGTGTATCGTCTTAGTAATTATCTCTTGTGGCAAATGGCATATGCTGAGATGATATTTTCAGAAACACAATGGCCCGATTTTAAAAAAGAAGATCTAATTAATGCTATCTCAGAATACCAACAACGCGAACGTCGCTTCGGAAAAGTCTCTTCTTAAGAGTAATTTTGTACAAAGAACTCTGACCACTCTTATTTTAGGTTCATTATCAATTTTTACCCTCTTACAAGGGTATCCTTATGGACATTTTTATATAGGAATTTTTATTTTAGGGGCCTTTATTGAATGGGGACGGCTTATTTTTTCGGCTCGCTCTCGATGGCTTTCAAGATTAACTTGGTTTGTTCCTGGGTTTCTTTTTATCCTTTTTTCTAGTATTGGATTGAGTTCTCTTTTATATGAGAATGCTTATGTTTTTGTGGGAATGCTTTTACTTGTATGGTCCACAGACATAGGGGCCTATTTATGTGGCAGGTGGTTGAAAGGACCTAAATTAGCGCCATCTATTAGCCCTAATAAGACGTGGTCTGGGGCAATTGGTGGAGTTGTGATGTGCTTGAGTGTTGCCGTTATTTTTGCTCAGTTTAATTCTACTTATCTTCAAACCCTTTCTTGGTTTCTAAAGCATGCGCTTCTTATTTCAATTGTTTCTCAAATGGGAGATCTTTTTGAATCTTGGGTTAAGCGTAAACTTGGTGTTAAGGATTCGGGGAGTATTATTCCAGGGCATGGAGGAATTCTTGATAGATTAGATAGTGTTCTGACCATTGGATTTGGCTATTTTTGGATAAGGTTGCTTTGGTAAATGATTGTTGATCTAAAAAAATGGTTGCATGGTTCATGGAAAATTAATCGAGAGATTCGTGATCTTGAACAACAAATTTTAGGTCATTTCGAAGGTCTTCTTACATTTACAGACGATGAATTTAATAATCTTGCGGCTCATGAAGAAGGTGAGACAACTTTTGGTACCCACCATGGGCTCGCAACTTCAAATCTTATTTATCATTTTCCTTCACTCTCAGTTGCTAAAGTTTTATTTCATGATCGACGTTATTTCCATGATTTAGATTTGCGTTTAGGTTTTTGGAAAGTAGAGCATCTTTGTGCCTCAGACCGTTATGTTGGACGATTTACGGTGCAATCTGAGCGACGTTTAGATGTGGAATGGTCCATTAAAGGTCCTCATAAACAACTTGAAATTAAGACTATTCTGACAAGAACTAAAGAGTGAGAAACCAACAGGCCTAGTTTGGGAATTTTAAAAAATTATCTTAAGTAAATATCTTTGAATTAGAATAAAAAAATATTAGAGAATTTTCAATGGCGGAGGGGATGGGATTCGAACCCACGATACGGAATTACCCGTATAACGGTTTAGCAAACGCTTAAAATGTTTAATGGACAGCGATTGATAATAAATTATATCAATTAAACCAATGTATTGCGCGTTTTTCTTTATTACTGTTGATGCAGATTTGTTACCATTTTTTATCTTCCACTGTCCCATGAGTGTCCCTTGAAATCAGAGGTGAGCTTAAGCACTTCCTTAGGCTTTCTCTAGTGATTTCGAGAAAGCCACCCCAAAATAAAAATTAGACAAAAGTATTTTACCATATATGTAATTTTGCATATAAATGGAAAAAAATAGTTTACTTATAAGATTGACAACGCAAAAAAAGTAAATCATATTATGCTATATGAGAAAAGGTCGTATTCTTAGTAAAAGGAAACTTACCAATGGCAAACTTACTATGGGGAAAAGTTTATTATAAAGACGTCTTTGCTGGCATTCTACGCGAAGAACCCGGAGAGCGTACCTCATTTGAATATGATCCTACTTATCTAAATGCAGGGAATCCTGCTCTCTCATACACGATACCCATAGAATCTACGATATATATTAGCCAAGCAGGATTACATCCGTTTTTTGATAACCTTGTCGCTGAAGGCTGGTTAGAACATGCCCAATCCAGGTTATTGAACAAACGACAAGCATCACGATTTGAGTTGCTTTTAGCCTTTGGTTATGATTGTGCAGGCGCAGTATCGATTGTTGACCCTGAACCTGCTAAATTAACGGAACAACTGTTAGATATGAGTGATGCTAAGGAAATAGCTGTTTTAACGGGCCGTGCATCACTGTCAGGTGTTCAACCGAAGTTAGCGATAATAGAACGGGAGAGAAAATATTATCCTGCAACCGTCGGCAAACTCAGTACGCATATTGCCAAATTTCCCTCTTCGGAACACGCTAATCTTATCATTAATGAATATCTAACCAGCCTTGCTTTTAAAGCATTATTACCTGATGATGACGTTGTTGACTTGTCAATTGGAAGTATAGAAGGTGTTTCAGAACCTGCTCTTATCATCAAACGCTTTGATCGTACGCCAGAAGGTCGGGTACATTTCGAGGAGTTTAATCAACTTTTAAGCCGTAAATCTAGTTCTAAATACGATGGAAGCTATAAAGAGATGAGTGATTTCATTCGTACATCCAAAGACTGTTTACCTATTGAAAACTACCGTCTTTACGCCCGTATTCTAGCCGGGGTTCTATTAGACAATACGGACATGCATTTTAAAAACTTTGCTATGTTCCATACCCCTGCAGGGTTGAGGCTAACACCATCTTACGATCAAGTTGCAGCTGCGTTGTATAAATACAAAACAATTGCCCTGGCTATAGGAGAAACACCTAACCTACAAATTAGCAATCTCAAACCTAAGAATCTAATCGCCATGGCAGACGAGTTTGCTTTACCAAGAGCAGCCATATACATGTTATTTAAACAGCTAGAGCGCAACAAAAGTGATGCAAAGGATGCAATTCTTTCAGCCCCAGTAGGGGATGATAATATTAAAAATCAACTCATAAAACTAATGGATACTCGATGGAACGGAACATTCGCCTTAATTGGACAGACTTTGTCAATGAAGCCATAAAACGTCGCAAATCGCAAAAGCTAACCCAGGAACAACTAGCCATTTTAACAGGAATTAGTAAGCCAACTCTCAATAATTTTGAACAAGGGAAAACGACAATTACACTGGAAAATGCTATAAAAATCTTGAAGGTATTGGGTTTGGATTAAAATCCCTCCTATACCATTCGCAGCTTTTCGATAATAGCCCATGGGTCTGCCCCAATGCTCCTTCTTGCTCATTAAGCAGCTTTCAGGATAGTTTAATGATTAGAATAATAATGCACCCCATAAGGGATTAAAGATGCTCTTACCACGAGAGTTTTTAAGCTTTTCCATGGAAGACCTTAAACAAGTTAGGTATAATTAAATGAGTTAATCTAACTGTCCTCTCTTATCGGGGGCATTCCACATCAAATAACGGCAACAAGACCTAGAATCACAACGCCAACGATTAAAACAAGCTGGAGCCATTAAATTATTTGAAGACGTTATCAGCGGTAGAGATTTTAATCGTCCAAGTCTTGGTGAGCTTATAGCCTATGCCAGACCCAATGATTTGCTTTGTGTAGTGAGGCTCGATCGACTGGGTAGAAGCTTAAAGGAGTTACTAGAAACGGTTGAATATCTAAAAACTCACAATGTTGGACTGATGTCTTTAGAAGAAAAAATTGATACATCTTCTGCTGCAGGAGAATTAGTGTTTCATGTATTTGGTGCTATTGCTCATTTTGAGCGTAGGCTTATTTCAGAGAGAACAAAAAGATGGCATCTAAGCAGCGCGCTTGCGTGGCAAGAAGCCAGGCAGGCCTATTTTAGATCAAGAAACCTTAGATGCGGCAATGAAATTAGTTGAGTTTGGATAATCGCCTACTAACATCTCTAAGCTATTGAAGATAGGACGTTCTACATTTTATCGTGAGTTGAAAAGAAAAATTCCCGACTAATCAAATGTATAATTTTACTATTTTAATACATAAAAACTCTATTTTTCTACAAAACTTGACTAATTAAATAAAGCGACTAATATGAATCTTATCAATCACATGATTGGTAAGATGCTTAGCTAACAGCAAAGCATTATCTGATATTAATTCAAATGGGAGCCTAACCATGAATACTAAATCTTTTATACCAGAAGACAAAGCAGAATCTACGGAAAATCTAATGATTGCGGTTGAAGGGATACAAGAACTGTTAACCAGAGATGATCGTGATTTCTCAGATGGCGGCGGCGGACGTTCAGATAATAACGATTGTGGATGAAAAGGATGGAGGGCTTGCCCCTCCGTCGTAACCTATGGTCTAAAAATGAAAATACATCATTATATAAAAGAAGAATCTTTTAGTAAATTAATAGACGCTTATAAAAATAAAAGACCTCTTCATCTTAAAAATGCACTTATATCAGACGCTATTGATAGCTTAATGAGTTGGGATCAAGTGAATGGGCTACTTCGTCACGCTCGATTAACAGCCCCCAGATTTCGGGTTCATAAAAATGGCACGCAGATCCCAGAGATTGATTACACAGCCCCTAGGAGCTTAAGAAGGAGCGACGGTTACAACAAAATAGTCGTAGAAAAATTATACGAGGTGCTCCGCAATGGAGGCACCCTGGTTATAGATGCTATTGACGAGCTATGTAAATCTCTTGATCTTTTTTGCTTTTATTTTGAACAGGCGTATAGTGAACGAATACAAGTTAATGCTTATATGTCTTGGGGAACTGAAAAGGGTTTTGCTACTCATTGGGATGACCATGATGTTTTCATTTTTCAAATCAGTGGAAGAAAGAACTGGTTTCTTTTCGGGAATACAAGAAGGTCTCCTCTTTATACGGATCTACACACTGCTGAATCAAATTCAGCACCTACCGATATAAAATGGAACGAAGTTATTTCAAAAGGTGATATATTATACATTCCTAGAGGAGAATGGCATCACGCCATAGCCCTTGATGAGCCATCTCTGCATCTAACATTTGGAATTAACTGCACAACAGGCATAAGTTTTTATAGCTGGTTACAAGAAAAACTAACAGCCCTCGATATAATGAGAGATGATCTTCCTACGCTAAGCACAAATCAAGAGATAAAAGAGCATGATAAAAAAATAAAAGAAGCTATCATCAATACTTTACAAAGCACATTCTTAACAGAGTATCTTCAATCAAAAAAGATAACCCATAATTCTCGCTCTTACTTTAGTCTTCCTTATGCTGTAGAAAATCAAGCATTACCCAAGGAAGAAAATTTTTCTGTCCGGCTAAATGTAAGCTTTATAGAAGACTTACAAATAAACACTGCACAAAACGTGTTAACCTTTAAATCCGCTAAAAAAACATATTCCTTTTCGTTAAAAACAAAATCATTTTTTGATCTAATGCTTGATTATCAATCTCACCCCTATCAGGAAATTCTTAATAACCAAGACCTCAAGAAAGAGCAATTACGCAATCTTTTATCAAGCCTAGTCATAAGTGGACTTGCTACTATTGAGCATTAAAATGAATAAAGCTCAAATAGGAATTGGTACGTACAGTATACACTCAAGCTTGGAACCCATACTTCAAGAAGCCTTAAATAAAGGAATATCGCTAATTGATACAGCCCCTAATTATAGAGAAAATGTAGCTCAAAAAGAAATAGGAGGGTTTTTAAAAGAAAGAAATGAATTTAGCTTACTGCATGGAAATAGCCTGAAAATTACCACAAAGGTTGGTTTTTTTGCAGCAAAAGATAAAGAATATTTGCTGAGAAATTCTATAATAGATACTAAGAATACTCATCATTGTCATAACATTCAAGAAAAGTACATTAAATATCAAGTAACGCAAAATCTTGAAGAACTCGGCGTTTCCACTATAGAAGGAGTATTCATTCACAATCCTGAGGCACAACTTAATGTAAGTGAAAGAGGTTTACTATTACGCAATCTACAAAAGGTATTTGAGGTGCTAGAAGAATTCGTTGCTCAAGGAAAAATTAAAAAATACGGAGTAGCTACATGGAGTGGTTTTGGCACACCTTCAAAAGCTCCTGCATTTTCCGTTAAGGAACTTTACGAACTAGCTAGACAAATATGTTCCGATCATCACTTTTCACTCATCCAAACACCAATAAGCTTAGTTAATTGCCACCACATAAGTAGTTATTTTCAACAAAAAGGTCCACTTTTTGAAGCACAAGAATTTGGTGTAAAGGTTTATGCTAGCTCACCTTTGCACGGTGGCTCTTTGCCAAAGGTTGTTGACCAAAAATTAGCTAACTATCTGGGAACAAACTTAACCAAAGCTCAAGCTTGCTTATTATTCTCTATGTCCGCGCCTGTAATCGATACTGTGTTAACAAGTCCATCCAACTTATCTCAGCTTAACGATAGCGTGAAAGTAAAATACCTAGAATCAATAGAAAAAAATATCATTGAGAAAATTGTTAGCATGATAAACACTAGGAAACCGAAAATACTATAAAATGTTTGAAAACAATATTTACGACAAATTTGGGATCAGGCCTCTTATTAATGCAGGAGGATGGAAGACTGCTTGTGGAGGAACAAAAATGTCCGAGGTAGTTGTACAAGCAATGGCCGAAGCTTCCAAATATTTTGTAGATATAGAGCAACTTAATTACAACATAGGAAAATATATAGCAAAAATAACCCATGCAGAAGCTGGAATGGTAACAAGCGGGGCAGCTAGTGGGGTTGTTCTTTCCATAGCTGCTTGCATGACAGGATGTAACAAGGGAAAAATACGCAGACTACCAAGTACAAATGGTATGAAAAGTGAATTAATCATCCAAAAAATGCATCGTATAGCATACTCCCAAATGTATGCCTTTTCTGGAGCAAAGCTGGTAGAGATAGGGTCTATAACTAGCTGTCTTAAAGAAGAGCTAGAAGAAGCAATTAACGAGAGTACCGCCGCAGTTGCCTATATCTTTGGACCACGCATTCTTCAGAATGGCCTCAAATTAAGTGAAGTAGTTGAGATTGCACACAAACGTAACGTTCCTGTAATTGTAGACGCAGCAGCCATGCTTCCTCCTAAAATTAACTTACATAGATTTATTGAAGAAGGGGCAGATTTGGTAACGTTTAGCGGCGGTAAAATAATAAAAGGACCGCAAGCTACTGGTATTCTCTGCGGGAAAAAAGAATTAATAAATGCCGCATTACTAAATAGCAGTCCTCAGCATGCAATTGGCAGACCTCATAAAGTATCAAAAGAAGACATTGTTGGACTTTACGTCGCATTAAGAGCATACGTAGAAAGCGATGAACAACAGATGTTCGCTCGTTTTTATAAAATATTAAATTTAATTATAGAGGGTATAGGGGATATAAAGGGAATCCAACTAAAAATTATACATGACAATGTTCTTTATAATGTACCTGTAGCTGTAATAACAGCTGAAAATGAATGGAAAGGACCGCGAGGAGAGGAAGTTGTAAGACTAATGAGGCAAGGAACTCCATCTGTTTTTATGCTTTATTTGAAGGATTTTGATCATCTTGTAATTAATCCGGTAAGCATTGAAGAGGCAGAGGTGCAAAGTTTAATTGGCCGCTTACGTGAGGTATTGCTTTTATAAATAATAAAGGAAAACGTGAGCGCTATGAACCTAGAAAATATTAAGCGAGATTATCTTCTTCCTCAATCTTTGCAAGCAAAATCTTCTACTTTTTACCTATCTGAAGCGGACATATTGCCCACTATAAGAGCAAATAAAAGTCATCGGATTTTTCCATTTTGTGTTGTAAAAATAAACAATGCTATAGGGGTAGTTGGTCTGCTCGATTTAAGGTACTCTAATCAATTGTTACCACACGAAACTTGTATAACTAGCAAGATTACCAATTTGAAGAACAGTCTTTTAGAAACAAAGAAACAAAAAAATCCAATAATTTTAGCACATAATAATCATTACTTAATTAATACCTATCTTAAAAATATAAGTGAAAAATTCTCTGCAAACTACGTACTAGAAAAACAAGGAATATTTATAGAAATATGGAAAAATAATCCATATATGCCCCAACTTGCGAGTGTCTATAATTCTTTAACTTATCTGCACATAGTAGATGGTCACCATCGCGTCAAGGCTTTCGACCAAAACACTGGATATTTAATGTATTATTTACTTGCGTCAGATCAAGTAATAACTAAGCCCATTATACGCTCTTACTTCTTAAACTGCGATCAGGTTAAAGAAATATTTAATCAAGCAAGTAAAAAATTTTTTCTAAAAAGAATTCATGAAGACGAGTATAAATCATTCAAGTATAAACATTTCATTAACTTACGTTATTTTGATCAGTTTTATATAATAAAAGCGACCTCTAACGAATTAGACATTCGAAATACATTGCAATTTTTTTATGAAAAAGGAAAAACACCTGCTCTTCTGCATAGTTTTTCAAACATAAAATTAGAAGAATCTCAATCTAGAGAAGATTTTGGTAACTCCTTATTCCAGCTCATTATACCTGCCTTTCCATTTTCCTTAGTACCAAACGTCAGTCACCTTTCCCCACTTCCTCCACATTCAACTTGGTTTGAACCAAAAATACCAGACAATGTTTTCGTGTATACCTTCTAGCTATTAATAAAACATGAATTATCATAAATGCAAAATCTCTAAAAAGTATTGCATTAATAATAATTCAATTTCTTTGACTGAAATATTTATGATAGTAAAGTTAATTGTTTCGCGGTATGCTAGCAAACTCCTTTGCTGAACAGAATTTCTCCTCTTGTAAGGATTAATGCAATAAACTAAACAAAAAAAATAGGTCTCAATGATTAGTTTTAAAGAAGCCCCAAATTATAATCTAAAAAACCTTGCATTCTTAGCAAAATATCTAAAACCACATAAAAAAGACATCCTGGTTTTTCTTTTTTTTCTTGCAATATCCACAGCTTCTATTATGTATGGAGGTCGAATAGTAAGAAACTTGTTTGATTCTACACAAACACAAGCAGGTCTAGCTTTTATAAAAAGTGTATCCATTCCCATTCTTATAGCTGTAGTTATTTCCTCATTGTCTATTTTTGGAAGGTATTTTTTCGCAGGAAAATTAGGAGAAAAGCTTGTTAGAGACCTTAGGGATTCAGCTTATAAGCACACGATGACAATGGATACATCCTTTTTCGAAACCCATAAGACAGGGGATATTATCTCGCGTATTACTGCCGATACGCTAGTAATTGAAATTATTTTTGTTGGAACTTTTTCTAATTTTATCAATCATGTTGTTTTATTCTTTAGTAGTTTTATTATGATGCTGTACATAAGCCCTTCCTTATGTTTCTTAATAGTGCTGCTATCCCCACTAGTAGCAATTTCATCTATTTTCTTTGGAAGAAAAATCCGCCTTGTCTCCAGGGAAATTCAAACAAAAGCAGCACTCATTTCAGCCCATGTAGAAGAGACCGTTAATGCAATTCAAACAATAAAGGCATACTCACATGAAGAAGTATCTTTTAGAGAGTTCGCTAGAAAGTCTCGTGAAGAAAGTGATTTAATCATTAATCGGATACGCTTTTTTGGTTTATCAAAAGCATTAACTACAATAGGAGTATTTTTTGTCATAACTTGTTTACTTTCTTTAGCAAATTACAATCTTACCTATTTAAATATTACTGGGTCTCAATTTGTGTCGTTTGCATATTTCTGCACTCTCGCTGGGTATTCTTTATCTGAGCTTGCTGAATTATCTTCAAGTATTTACAGAGCAGCTGGAGCTACTGAGCGCCTACAACAGCTTTTCAACACTCACCCATTAATCATAACTCAAACACCTGTTACTTTTCTAACGAAAATCAAACAAGGAATTAAATATGATAACGTGAATTTTTCTTATCCTTCAAATCCTAATAAATACATATTAAAAGACATATCATTTGAAATAAAAAAGGGTCAAAAAATCGCTTTGGTAGGCCCTTCTGGTACAGGTAAATCAACCTTATTTAAGCTATTACTACGCTTCTATGACCCTTCTGTAGGTAACCTATATATTGATGATAAAAATATTAAAAATCTTGATTTACATAACTATAGAAATCTCATTTCTTTAGTTTCTCAAGATCCTTTTGTTTTTTCAGATACTATTTGGGAAAATGTTAGATTTAGCAAGCTTGATGCAACTTTTGCTGAAGTTAGTAAAGCATGTGAGCTAGCCCAAGCAACTGAGTTTATTGAATTATTACCAAATAAATACCAAACTTTTGTTGGAGAAAAAGGTGTTCGTCTTTCTGGAGGACAAAAACAACGAATCGCACTAGCTAGAGCAATTTTAAAAAATTCTCAAATTATTTTATTAGACGAAGCAACAAGTTCTTTAGATGCAGAAAGTGAGAATCTTATTCAAAGAGCTATGGAAAAATTTTTAAAAGATAAAACCGCAATCATAATTGCACACAGACTAGCAACTGTTACAAGTGCTGATGAGATTTTTGTCCTTGATAAAGGCTCAATAGTTGATAGAGGTTCACATAAAGAGCTACTAAATAGAAGTGGAATCTACCAAAAATATGCTAAATTACAATTCAAGTTGTAAAAAAAGAATAGCGAAGTAAAATCACCATCCTTGCCTGTTGTGTATAAGCTTTTTTTTTGTAAAATCTTTGTTTTATTAGGCTGTGTGCACTTATCTGAGCTAGAGGACAAAAGAACCATAATAGATCATCAACTATAATTTCTGCTATATGGGGTCTATTTACATAAAGGAACGTAAAGTACCACAGGTATTTTCTATAATCATTAAGAGGCCTGAGTTTGTCGTGATTTTATGCTGCCTGTTTTTCCGTCAGCGCTGCGTCGTGTTTCGATTGTAGCCATCGTCTATCCCTTATTGATGAGAAGAGTCTATAACGAAACATAAGCAATGGCAACAGGACTTAAACCGTTAGATGATTTTATATTTTTGTAGAAAGTCTGCCAAAATATATGATCTTTATCGCGGTGTGGGACAATATTGGGACAGTTTGCAAAAATTTATGGGATAAAGCCAAGCGATTGAGGAATGAGTAGAGGACCATCAATGGCTCTCTCATATGTCTTTTGTTATTTGCTAGTGTCCCATGTGGCCACTTTAAGGAGAAAATATCTTGTCAAAAATTCCTGAGAAATGGCGGAGGGGATGGGATTCGAACCCACGATACGGAATTACCCGTATAACGGTTTAGCAAACCGCCGCCTTCAGCCTCTCGGCCACCCCTCCATAATGAGTTATATGTTTAGTACCGAGACTTCAGCATAATGTCAACGCTAAGTTATATTATTATTAGAATTAAAATATTTATAGAAACGTTGAACTTCTTAAATTTTTATTTGTGTACGTTTTTCTGTTGATATTTGTAACTAAGTGTGATAAGGTATAAAAGTAAGTCGAGAGAGAAACTCTAGGCTTTAGATTTAAAGCTTTAATATCTGTCCAATACTATTAGAAAAAGCCCTCTGAAAAGAGGGGAGCTTAAAAATCAGTTGAGAATACAAGAATATTCTTAAAGGATGAGCTTATAACCTCAAATTTGGGGATTGCCTCCTTATGTCTAAAAAAATTGGGCATAATGTTGTGAAGAAACTTTGGGTTCTTGTCGACGTTTCCAAAGATTTATCATGGCAAAGTATGAGTGAAAAAGAAAAAGTTTCGCTTGTTTAAGGCGTTCTAGAAGCTGGATAACCTTTTTCTGACAAAAGAGGACTGATAAAGAGATAAGGAGGATGTTTGTCTTCCATCCAGGAGTTATTTTTTCACTTATCATAAGCGAGAGGTAACTTTAAGAAGGCAGCATCTTCCTTTCTTTTTAAAGATAAGAAGAACAATAAATTTAAAAATTGAAACGGTTTTATTTTCAATTGGAAATATTTTAGAGCGTTTAAGATGGAAGCAAGAAGACGGAAGTATTATGCGGATAGCATAGCAACCTCTCGTTTGTCATCCTCAACGTTGTTCTGGATAGGAATGAGAACGAAGAAGCCTGAATCCTGGAAAGAAGAAAGATGGTTCTTGGATTTTATCAAGATGAAAGTAAATAAATGAAGAAGAATAAAAGAGCAAAAAGTGACGAGCGTAAAACATCTCTTCCATTGTCATTCTCGGGCGTGTCCCGAGGATCCCAGGCCACCAGATGATGTAGGAGACTCCAGAATGTCTTCAATATGCGTAAAAGGAAGAGGGAAGAAAGAGAGGGAGGACGAAATTTTCTGAATCGTCTCTTGAAAATATGGAACCTAGTAAGTTTTGGAATTCATTGGTTAGCCTCAGAAATGGAATTAATTGTAGAGAGATAAGGATGAAACAATTCGAGCAGCAACAAGAAAGATTTGGAAAAGACCGAATGGTGAGAGGTAAGATCTATAAGCCGCTTGAGATTCTCGGGACATATCCGAGAATGACGAAAGTTAAAGAACAAGAGAGCTCGTCTGAAGCAAAATAAAAATAACTAAAAAGGCCAAAGACTTGAAAAAACTCTCTTCTTTTTTTGGGGATAACCACTCATGTATATGAGGCTCAAAAGATTTTGAAAGGATAAGAACTAGCCAAATGAGAGGGATCTCATGAGAGCTATCCCTTGCCGGTTTTTTCAAAATCAGTCTTTAATTATTGAACCGCAACTCCTTAAATTATGAAAGAGGGGCATAAATTTAAAAGATCAATTTTTAAAAAAATATCTCTAGTTTAATAAGAAAAGACCAAAAGAAAAGCGTTGAAGTATTATTGGATAATTTAAATAATTTCAATGGCGGATGGGGTGGGATTCGAACCCACGAAGAGCTCACACCCTTGCCGGTTTTCAAGACCGGTGCCTTCAACCGCTCGGCCACCCATCCATTGATACACCTTTGATAACGATTATTGAGGAACACGTCAAGCTTAACAACTAGAAAAAATTATATAATCTTATTCTGCTGTGCTATTCCCAAGAACTTTTTGGGCAAGAGCTGCTTCGAGAAAAGTATCAATATCTCCATCTAAAACACCTTGAGCATTTCCCTTTTCAACTCCAGTACGTAAATCTTTAACCATTTGGTAGGGCTGTAAGACGTAAGAACGAATTTGATGACCCCATCCAATCTCAGCTTTGGAAGCATTTTGAGATTGAGCTGCTTCTTCCCTTTTTTTGAGCTCTAACTCATAAAGTCGGGCCCGAAGCATATCATAAGCCTGAGCCTTGTTACGATGCTGTGAACGATCATTCTGGCATTGGACAGCAATTCCCGTTGGAAGGTGCGTGATCCGAATTGCACTTTCTGTTTTATTCACGTGCTGTCCCCCAGCGCCTGAAGCTCTGTAAGTATCAATTCTTAGATCTTTTTCTTCAATAGTGATATCAATTGAATTATCAATAACGGGGTATACCCAAACTGACGCAAAGCTTGTATGGCGTCTAGCATTGGAATCAAAAGGTGAAATCCGCACAAGGCGATGAACACCACTCTCTGATTTAAGCCAACCATAAGCTTGATGCCCTATGACCTTAAACGTGCAAGATTTTATGCCAGCTTCTTCGCCAGAAATTTCCTCCATCCATTCAAATTTAAATTTATGGCTCTCAGCCCATCTTAAATACATACGTTGAAGGATTTGTGCCCAATCTTGAGCTTCAGTACCACCAGCCCCAGCATGAATTTCAATAAAGCAATCATTAGCATCCGCTTCACCAGAAAGCAGACTTTCAAGCCTAAGTCTTTCAGTAGTATTTTCTAATTTATCAAGAGTTTCTTCTGTTTCGAGTAAAAGAGCTTCTTCACCTTCAAGTTCCGCAAGTTCCAATAAATCAACAATGTTTTTTAAGTCTAGCTCAAGAGATTCAATGCGTTTAAGTGAAGAGGCTAATGTTTCACGTTCACGCAGAATTTTTTGAGCATTTTCGGAATTGTCCCATAAATGAGGATCTTCAGCTTGTTGATTTAGAGAATCAAGCTTTTTTAAGGTCGTATCCCAGTCAAAGATGCCTCCTTAAAACTTCAATAACTTGTTTTATATTATCTATCTTAGTTTGAATTTCGGCACGCATATCTTTTCCTTTATTCTAATATAAGCCATCTGTCTGAGATTCTTTCATATTTTGAGATGAAGAAAGAGGTTCTTGAGAATTATTTTTTGTTGTCTCTAATTTAGATAAATCTGTATCAGTTTTAAAAGCTTCAAGAAGAGTATTTTGACCATTTCCTTGAGTAGGGTGGCCTGTAGAAGAATCAACTCGCACAAGTTTAATACCTGGTGGCACACGAAAGGGCTGAGCGGGCTTACCTTTAAGGATTTTTTTCATAAATTCTAGAAATATGGGAGCTGCTGCACGAGCGCCACTTTCATGTCGTCCAAGAGATACATGCGAATCAAATCCTATATACACACCGACAACAAGGTCAGGGGTAAAACCAACAAACCAAGCATTGCGAAATTCATTGGTTGTCCCTGTTTTTCCGGCAATTGGTCGTTTAAGTTCTAAAAGATTTTTGGCCGTTCCTCTCTCTACAACACCGTGTAAAAGTGAAATCATTTGATAAGCACTTGCTGGATCTGTGACAAGAGGACGTTGATCTTTAAGAATTGGAATTTCAGATCCTAGAACTAACTTACTGTCACAATTTGTACATTGTACAAGCTGATTTGTTAAAATAGTTTTCCCATAGCGATCCTGAACACGGTCAAGAAGCGTCGGCGCAATTTTTTTACCACCATTGGCAATCATACCATAAGCCGCAGTTAATCTGAGTAAAGTTGTTTCACTTGCGCCCAATACCATGGCCAATTGAGCAGGCATTTTATTGGTAATATTAAAACGTTGGGCAACATCGATAACATTTTTTATTCCAATCGTATTATGAGTAAGATGAATAGTAACAGCATTGCGAGAAAGCTCAAAAGCACGTCTTAAACTTAAGGAACCCATAAATTTTTCATCATAATTTCGAGGGCGCCAAATACCTAAATTTTTACCAAGATTTATAGAAAAAGGGATGTCTTGCACAATCATAGAGCCGTGCAATCCTTTTTCAATTCCCGCTAGATAAACAAAAGGTTTAATTGTTGATCCAACTTGTCGCCAAGCTTGAGTTGCTCTATTAAATTGGCTACTTTTAAAGCTATAGCCACCTTGCAAGGCAAGGACGCGCCCTGAATGAGGGTCCATGACAACAATTCCTCCGGATACTGCTGGGATCTGACAGAGCTTAAAAGAATCAATTGATTTTGTATCTTTAAAATGTGTGATTTTATCCACTAAAATTACATCACCTAATTTAAAAACATCTTTAGGATGAGTGATGAGAGGACCAAGCGAATTTTCATTTATATAGCGGCGCGCCCATGTCAATTCGGAAAGAGGAATGCATCCTACAGAACCATCTGATAAACCAATCAATGCTGATTCAGATCTTAATTCAAGAATAACAGCAAGATTCCAATTCCCCTGACCAGAAGGGGCTTTAATATTTTGTAATTTAGGGATCCAAGCCGCTGACTTATTGATAGAAAAAGAAATCGGAATAGATCTTTCTGAGGGAGAAAGAGAAAGATTTGTGATTGGTCCGCGCCATCCATGTCGGCGGTCATAAGTAATAAGTCCTTCTTTTAGGGCTTCACGAGCTACTTTTTGATATTCTACGTTTAGGGAAGTTCTAACAACCAAACCGTCTTTATAAAGAGATTTTTCACCAAATTTTTCAAGAAGTTCACGCCTTACTTCTTCTGCGAAATAGTTTGCATAGACAGTTTCAAAATCTTTACGATTTATGATAATTAGAGGTTCTAATTTAGCTTTTTGAGTTTCTTCTTTTGTAATATATCCATCCTCAAACATTCTTTGAAGAACATAATTCCGTCTGATTTTTGCGGCTTCAGGATTTTTTCGTGGATTATAATTATTAGGGGCTTTAGGAAGTGCCGCTAAAAAGGCAATTTCAGCAAGAGATAGCTCAGAAAGGCTTTTATTAAAATAGTTTACAGCCGCCGCTGCAATACCATAAGAACCATTTCCCAAATAAATTTGATTCAAATACAATTCGAGAATGTGATTTTTAGAGTAAGCGCTTTCAATACGAAAAGCTAGAATAGCTTCTTTTATTTTTCTTTCATAAGATACTTGATTGGCTATATCTGCGAGTAGAAAATTTTTAGCAACTTGCTGAGTTATTGTGGAAGCCCCATAAGGGCGTTTTGAAAATGCAGCATGAGTGATATTGTGAGCAATAGCAGAAAAAATACTTGGGATATCAATTCCAGAATGATGGTAAAAGTTTTTATCTTCCGCTGACAAAAATGCTTTAATAATAAGTTTTGGGGTGGCCTCAAGCGGAACAAAAATCCGTTTTTCATAAGCATATTCAGCAAACATGCGCCCATCTTGCGCATAAAGTCGTGTAACTACATCCGGTTTGTAATGAGCAAGTTGTTGATAGTTAGGAAGCCCTATTCCAAAATAGTAAAAGATAGCAAGTGCTCCACCTGCTATAAGAGATAGAGAAAGAAAACAATAGCTAAAAATAGTTCCTAAATAACGAAACAATTTAACCTCTTTATAATTTTTATGAATTCTTTCTTGGAAACGATGTGAAAAAAGAAAAGCCTCTCTAGATGAGAGGCTTTCTTATAGATCGATTAGTTATCAGCAGGTTCTGTGTCTACTTCTTTTTTCTTTGACGCTTTTACTGGTTTTTCTTCTTTTGTTTTTTCTTTCACTTTATCAAAAGCAGCTCCAAGAATATCTCCTAAGCTTGCACCGCTATCTGCGGAACCATATGTTGCCATAGCTTCTTTTTCTTCAGCTATTTCTCGGCCCTTAATGGATAAGCTGATACGACGTGTAGAGCGATCAATACTGATGATTTTTGCATCAACTTTTTCGCCTACAGCAAAGCGATCAGAGCGTTGTTCTGAGCGTTCTTTTGATAAATCAGTTTTACGGATAAAACCTTCGAGGCCTTCACCAATTCTTACTTCAATACCCGCTTCTTGAATAGCCGTGATTTCACAAGTAACAATATCATTCTGCTTGAGAGCTGATAAGCCTTCAGCAAAAGGATCTGCTGTGAGTTGCTTTACACCAAGAGAGATGCGTTCTTTTTCAGGATCAACTTCAAGTACTTTTACCGTGAGTTTTTCACCTTTTTTGTATGTTTTGATGGCTTCATCAGAAGGTTCTGTCCATGAAAGGTCAGACATATGGACCATACCATCAAGGTCTCCTGAAACGGCGACAAAGAGGCCAAACTCTGTAATATTCCGAATTTCACTTTCAAATTCAGAACCAACAGGATATTTTTCAGCAACTGTGACCCATGGATTCTCTTGACATTGTTTAATTCCAAGAGCGATTCTTCGTTTATTAGAATCAACTTCCAGAACCATAACTTCTACATTTTGTCCGACAGAAAGAATCTTTGAAGGATGGACATTTTTCTTTATCCAGCTCATCTCAGAAACATGGACAAGTCCTTCAATTCCTGGTTCGAGTTCAACAAACGCGCCATAATCAGCAATATTTGTGACTGTTCCAGAAAGTTTTCCATGAAGCGGGAATTTAGCTTCGATGTTTTGCCAAGGATCATTTTCAAGTTGTTTCATTCCTAATGAGATACGATGAGTCTCTTTATTATAACGAATGATTTGAACTTTTACATTTTGTCCTACGTGAAGCATTTCTGAAGGATGAGAGATGCGACGCCATGAAATATCTGTGACGTGAAGTAGTCCATCAATACCACCAAGATCAATAAAGGCACCATAATCGGTTATATTCTTTACGATACCTTCTACAATTTTACCTTCTTCCATATTGGAGAGGAGTTCAGATCTTGCTTCAGTTCTTGTCTCTTCTAAGATAGCGCGACGAGAAACAACAATATTGCCCCGTGTACGGTCCATTTTCAGAATAATGAAAGGTTGTTCTATCCCCATTAAAGGACTGATATCCTTAATTGGGCGAATATCTAATTGGCTTCCTGGTAAGAAAGCGATAGCACCACCTAAATCTACTGTAAAACCACCTTTAACACGTCCAAACAGAACACCATTAACCTGTTGACCTGCTTTATGAGAACGCTCTAATTCAAGCCAAGCAGCTTCGCGGCGAGCTTTTTCATGGCTGAGGACGATCAGTCCATCTTTGTCTTCCATTCGTTCGACATAAACTTCAACACGATCGCCCGCTTTAACGCGTGGCTCTTTTGCTGCTGTTGCAAATTCACGTAGAGGAACACGTCCTTCTGATTTGAGGCCAACATCAATAATTGCATAATCATTAGAAATCGTGATGACGGAACCTTTAATCACTTTTCCAACAATATCAACAGATCCTTCGGGTGTTTCATCTAAAAGAGCTGCAAAACTCTCTATATCTTGGTTTGGGGTTGTTAAATTTATAGTCATAAAAACTAAATCCTTTCTTAAATAAGCTCCCTAAAGGTAAATATTTTCCCGTTTTTAACGTACTTACTTCTTTAGGTGCTGCTCAATAACAGTAATCATCTGCTTGAGCACATCATCAGATGATAGATCTGATGTATCAATGACATGAGCATCCTTAGCAACCGTAAGAGGTGCTTGTTGACGGCTTTCATCTCTTATATCTCTATCCATCATATTCTGAATGACTGCGGTATATATACTCTCGATCCCTCTTTGTTGCAACTCTTTAAGCCGTCTTTGAGCTCGAATTTCAAGTTTTGCTGTAATATAAAATTTTATATCGGCTTGAGGACAGACCAAAGTACCAATATCTCTGCCATCTAAGACAGTGCCCTTAAATCCCGGTGGGGAAGTATTCGCAAATTTACGTTGAAAATCTAGCAGTGCTTGCCGAACTTCTGGGAAAGAAGCTATCTTAGAAGCCAAATTACCAATTTCTTCTGAACGTAAGTCTTTATTTTGTAAATCATCAAGAGTAATAAGAGAAGAAAAGGCTGAAATTTTATTTTTATCATCCAAATTTAAATTATTTTCCAAAACCTTAAAAGCTAAAGCTCTATATAAAAGCCCGGTTTCTAAATGGGCTAAATTATAATGCCGAGCAATGCCTTTAGCAGCTGTACCTTTTCCTGCTCCAGCCGGTCCATCAATTGCAATAATCATTAAAGGTTCCTTAAATTTTTTGAACAGAGCATATCTAAGAAATTTAAGAAGGTAAACTCAGATATCACGAGACAAAAAAACCTTTGACACGTGCTTACATTCATGGCAAGCGGATGGATTAGTATTTTAATTATTATTAAAGGGAGGCGTGCCTTGAAACCAGAATGGGGAGTAAAAAGAATCTGTCGGAAGTGTGCTGCGCACTTTTATGATCTCCAAAAAGTAAATTTTGAATGTCCTAAGTGTAATGCAAGTTATTCTCAAGATGATTTTCAGATAAAAACCTTAAAATCAGAAGGAAGTAAGGTTAAAAAGAAGATTGATAAAGTTAATCTTGAAGATAACTTAGATATGATAGATGTGGGGCTCGAACAAGATATCGATGACGGTGATTTGCTTGAAGATGCCGAAGAATTAAGTGATGAAAATGTTTCTGATGTAATTGATCGAGAAGACGAAGAATAAGCCTTCTGACTTGCACGTTACAAGTAAACATGACTTAAAATCAAGTGACTAGATCAACTTAAATTTTACTGATATAATTTTAAGTAATATTATTGTTGGGAGATAGTTTAACGGTAGAACTCTCGGCTCTGGACCGAGCAGTCCTGGTTCGAATCCAGGTCTCCCAGCCAATAAGAATTTCGCATATGTGATAAACCTTCTAAAAATATAGAGAAGTCTAGTGATTGCATGGCCTAAAGATATATTAGTATTAGTTCTGGCTTTCCTGCTTTCCTGGATCGTCACGCGCGCTATGATATTTGTTAATATTCAAGATATTCCTGTTGAGCGTTCCTCTCATAAAAAAATTACACCTAGAGCAGGAGGCGTAGGAATTTTAACTGGTTTTCTTGTAAGTGTGATGATCCAAGATTTTTCCCACCTACCTTTTTATGAAGACTGGATTCTTTTAATACTTTTATTGTGTAGTGCTGCTATAATGGGGCTCATAGGTTTTTTAGATGATATCAAGGGCTTAAGTCCGATATTTAGGCTCTTAATTCAAATAGGAACAGCTTGGTTTTTTGTGAGTTTTTTAGGTGTATTTCAAACAATCCCATTTCCATATTTGGGAGAAATTAATTTAGGCCCTTTTAGTCTTTTAATCTCTATTTTATGGATTGTTGGATTTACGAATGCTTTTAATTTTATGGATGGTCTAAATGGGATGGCAGGAGTAACAACAATAATCGCATGCCTATTTTTATCAATTTTGACTTATATTAATCATTCGGACTTTCAAATTCATTTAATTCTTGCAAGCGCCACTTTTGGTTTTTTGAGATTTAATTTTCCAAACGCAAAAATTTTTCTAGGAGATGTTGGGAGTTTTTTCCTTGGTTTTTTCTTTGCAGCTTGGAGTTTAGTTGCTGTGCGACCCGTTTATGGAAAATTCTCAATTTGGGTCGTACCTTTATTATTCTTCATTTATATTTATGATGTAATTTTTACGTGTACCCGGAGATTAATAAAAGGAAAAAGTTTTTTTGAGGCTCATTGTGAACATCTTTATCAGCTTTTAAGTCAAACTGGTTGGAGTCATATTAAAGTCACAAGCTTATATGGACTGATCTTTATTACACAAGGCGTAGTAGCTTTTTTAATGATAGGTAAACCAGCAGAAGATCATCTTCTTTTCTTTATTCCTTTTTTAATGGGAGCTATCCCATTTACCTGGTGGATCCTTTCAAGAGCACGCAAAGCAGGAGTTCCTTTTTAAAGTGAGAAATGCAATAATTTCACTCGATAAAATTTGTTATCAAAAGAATAGTATGACTATTTTACATGATGTATCTTTTTCAATATTCGCAAAAGAACTCGTGACAATCATCGGACCTAATGGAGCTGGAAAAACCTCGCTTTTAAAAGTTATCTTAGGATTGGTTACGCCGACAAGCGGTCAGATTGCAAAACGACCTTTTCTAAAAATTGGCTATATGCCACAGAAATTGCATATGGATCCAAGTCTTCCAATAACTGTAAAGAGATTTTTGGAATTTTCTCGCTATCAAGATACATTATCTGAAGTTGTTGCGGCCGTAAGTATTGATAAACTTCTAGAAAAATCTATTCACGTTTTATCTGGCGGAGAGTTGCAGCGAGTTTTATTGGCGCGAGCTTTATTAGGAAAACCAGGTCTTTTGGTGCTTGATGAGCCTTTACAAGGGGTTGATATCAATGGACAAGTTTCACTTTATAAACTAATTTATGAAGTTCGCCAGATATTAGGTTGTGCGGTGCTACTTGTTTCTCATGATTTACATTTTGTGCATGCAGCCAGTGATAAAGTGATTTGCTTAAATCATCATATATGTTGCGCAGGTAAACCCGAAGAAGTTAAAAATCATCCAAATTATCAAAACCTTTTTTCCAGCTATAATCCTGAAATCTTAGCACCCTATGCCCATAGCCATAATCATGAACATAAATAATAAAAGAGATAATTATGATAAGTAAATTTCTTATAAATGCGATTGCATTGGGGGGGCTTTTTTCACTAATTTCGGGTCCTTTAGGATCCGTTATTATTTGGAGGCGTTTAGCATTTTTTGGAGATACTCTTTCACATGGTGCTTTATTAGGACTTAGTTTAAGCTTGATTTTTAATTTTCATCCAATCGTGGGAATTTTCCTCATTGCGGTCATTCTAGCTGTTTTTTTAGGATATTCCTCAAGTTCTCCAGGTTTGGCTACTGAAACTAGGTTGGCAATACTTTCACCCGGATTATTATCGCTTGGAATGGTATGTTTTTCTTTTTTTAAAGGAATACGATTTAATTTAGAAGGATATTTATTTGGTGATATCCTTGCCGTTAGTTATCAAGATTTAATACTATTGCTATTGGGAGAAATTATTGTTTTGGGCTTTTTGTTAAAGCAATGGCGAGCATTGATTAATATTTGCATTAGCGAAGATCTTGCAACTGTAGAAGGATATAATGTTCCCAGGGTTCGTATTTTATTTCTTTTTATTTTGGCTCTTTTTATCGCACTTACAGTTAAAATTATGGGTGTATTATTAATGACTGCTTTATTAATTTTACCTGCAGTACTTGCAAGAAATTTCTCAAAAACACCTGAGGAGATGGCAATTTTAGCTATTGGTGCGAGTATTTTAATGATCATGATTGGTTTATTGATTTCAAACACTTATGATATTGCCGCAGCCCCTGCTATTGTTGTGACAGGTGTCACTATAATAATGGGGATAGAATTGTTCAAATGTGTTCGAGATAATTATAAATGGAAGTAGACTGGCTTACTAAAGCAATTTTCCTTAATAAAATTTCTGATGAAGTGGGATTTGCATGGGAAGATGTTGATCAAATTTTTGATAAAATTCATTATGAGTTTTTGGAAGTAAAAGAGGCCTTTTTACAACAAGAAGGACAGGATCGAATTACTGAAGAAATTGGTGATTTAATGTTTTCTGTGATCTCTCTAGCTTGCTTCTTAAAGATTGATCCTGAACGAGCTTTCACGTATGGCATTACTAAGTATGAAAAAAGATTTGACGTTGTTTTAAAAATCTTTAAAGAAAAAGAAATTACTCTGGGCAATAAATTTCCTTTGGAATTTTTACTTGAAGTTTGGAAAGAAGCTAAGGCAAGAGTGGATGAATATGGTGCCGCCGGAGAGGATTGAACTCTCGGCCTCACCCTTACCAAGGGTGTGCTCTACCACTGAGCTACGACGGCATTAAACTGAATTAGGTTTAACTTAACCTTAAGAGAGTTGCAAGTAGGGCAATGCATAACATGGAAAAAAAAATAAATAAAGAGAATCAAAATAGATTAGCTCAAGCTTTACGTGTTAATTTGTTAAAGCGTAAAACACAACAAAGGTCCCGTATTAATGTTGGTGTTGATAAACAACATGAAGGATTTTTCTTCCATGAAACTGATCGTGGCTTTCTTATAAATATACGATTAACTCCTAATGCAAAGAATAATGAAATAGGGGGAATATATACTTCTCCAGAAGGTAATACTTATTTGAAAATAAGTGTCAGAGATGTACCTGAAGACGGCAAAGCAAACACAGCCCTTATTTGCTTTATAGCTTCTAAATTGCAGTTTCCTAAGACACATGTAATTTTGGTTAAAGGGGCAACAAGTCGATTTAAGACGTTACTTTTTCAAGAAGAAAATACTCAAGATTTGAAACAAAAACTTGAAAAATTAATTAATTGTTAAAGAGAGGAGTTTTTTCTTTTGCACGAAATTAGTTTTTTAAAGCCCCTTAAAAATAATAAAAATAGATTATTAGGATTAGATGTTGGAACAAAAACAATAGGACTTGCTCTTTCTGATGCGACTTGGATAATAGCGTCACCTTTACAAACGATTGAAAGAAAAAAATTTAAACAGGATGCTTTAGAATTAAGAACTATTATTAATAAATATGACGTTGTTGGTTTAGTGATAGGTCTTCCTAAAAATATGGATGGCTCAGAAGGTCCACGTTGCCAATCTATAAAACAATTCTCTCAGAATTTATTAGCA
This sequence comes from Candidatus Paracaedimonas acanthamoebae, assembly GCA_017307065.1. Taxonomy (NCBI): domain Bacteria; kingdom Pseudomonadati; phylum Pseudomonadota; class Alphaproteobacteria; order Holosporales; family Caedimonadaceae; genus Candidatus Paracaedimonas; species Candidatus Paracaedimonas acanthamoebae. The sequence goes on along the minus strand of JAFKGL010000015.1, from coordinate 28,910 downwards.
GAAATAGATATACCAATTAGTTTTTGGGATGAACGCCTTTCTACAGTCGCTGTAACACGAACACTTTTAGAAGCAGATGTATCTCGTAAACGTCGGCAAGAACTTGTGGATAAGATGGCGGCTAGTTATATTTTGCAAGGTGCTTTGGATGCGTTGTCAGCAAAAGAGTGGAAGACCAGCGACCTAACCCATAAAGAATAATGCTGCGGCTGCTTCTTTCCAGACCTGACCGGGTTTGCAAACTTAATGTCTAGGGCTGATCTTCCAAAAAGACTATAAAAGATTACCTATAAATTATGCAAGAAGATTGTCTTTCCAGCTATTCCGAAAAGTTTTAACAAGTTTTTGTGATTCAAGTAAATCTTCTGGGGTATTGACCTCAAATGGAACTGCATCAACAATACGGACATCAATACGTAATCCTGCTTCAAGAGCTCTTAATTGTTCTAATTTTTCTGCAAACTCAAGTGGAGAAGGAGGGTGGTGAACGAACGATTTGAGAGCCTGTCGACGATAACTATAAAGTCCAATATGATGATAATGAATCATTGCTCCATGAGGAATCACAGAACGGCTAAAATAGAGAGCCTGTTGTATGTGAGGGTTTTTTCCTTCGATCATCGCTATTTTTGCGATACTTGGGTTACTTTTTCGTTCCTCATCATCCAACTTGACAGCTAATGTTGCAATATCTACGTTTTTATCTTGAAGAGGTTCAAATGAATATTTTATGACCTGAGGATCAATAAAAGGCATATCTCCTTGAAGATTAATAATAACATCATAATTTTCTTCAGGATCAATGATATTTGCGGCTGCATAAACACGGTCTGAGCCAGAAGGAAGAGAAGGATCTGTCAAACAAGCTTCTCCTCCTGCATCTTTTACAACAGAGGCAATTTTTTCGTCATCACATGCGACAATAACACGACCGATATTAGCTTCTAAACCACGCTCTAAAACATGCAATACAAGCGGTTTATCACCAATTAATGCAAGAGGCTTTTGCGGTAATCTTGTCGCTGACAGACGGGCAGGGATAATTATAAGTGGATTCATTTTTTTCTCTCTTTTTTTAAACCCATTTGGCAACATAGCCTTGATCTGGTTGGATACCATTACAAAGACTATAGATCACTTCATCGGGAGTTTTTGCAATTATGAATAAATTTTGATCAATTTCTCGGACGAAACCGTCCTCAATCATGCGTTTGAAATGAGATTCGAACACTGCTGACCAATATCCATCAATATCTAGGAAAATAATTTTCTTATGATGAAGACCAATTTGTTTCCATGTCATAATTTCAAAGGTTTCGTCTAAAGTTCCAATACCACCTGGCAAAATAACAAAAGCTTCAGATTTTTCGAACATAAGTTGCTTACGTTCATGCATAGTTTCAACAATCATAAGTTCATGAAGGTTTTCATTAATACCTTCTCTTGTACTAATAAGAGTTGTTGAAATTCCAATAGCACTTCCGCCTGCTTCCAATGTAGCATTGGAAACCAGTCCCATCAGTCCCATGCGTCCACCACCATAGACTAATTTAATATTATTTTTTGCAAGAAGTGTTCCCACTTCTTTTGCAGCAAGCTGGTATTTTTCAGAAAGTCCATTAAAAGAACTACAGTATACCCCTGCAGACTTAACAAATTCCACTATAAATTTCCTCCCTGTAGTTAGGGGATAAATTTGCCATTACTCAAAGCTGTATGCAAGCTCAATTACCATCAAAGTAGAGCCAATTTTTTTACAAGATTCAGGAGATTATTTTTATTGATAGGAAGAGGGGCACATAAAATTAAATTTTAAGGGCATGCTATATAAAGATAGCACACCCTATAAATTATTTCTTATGTTAAGAACAACCACTGGTGCTACCGCACGTCATGCATTTCATGCAGGTTCCGTTGCGCACTAAAGTAAAATTTCCACATTCCTGACATGAATCTCCTTCATAACCTTTTAATCGAGCCGTTGCTATTTTGGAGTTTTTGTCGGTAGATGAGGAATTTTCTTCATGATGAGCGTGACTAACGTCAGATTTTTCCAAAATTAAAGTGCCAACAGATTCTGCCTCAAGTGCACTTGTACCTTCAAGACTTAAATATGAAGTTTCATTTGTCCTGTTATTTTCTTTCTTACCTTTTAAAACATATAGGTTATTACGGATGTATCCTTTACTAGTTAAAGAACTAAGAGCTTCAATTGCTTGATGTTCTTGACGTCCTGTAGACATACGTTCATGGGCTTCTCCAAGACTTTCAGGTAAAAGTTCGCGAGGATCTGAGTGTGCTAAATCTGTTCTATCAAGATAAGAAATAGCAAGTTCTCGGAAGATATAGTCTAAAATAGAAGTGGCCATCTTGATGGCATCATTACCTGTGACTAATCCAGAAGGTTCAAATCGGGTAAATGCAAAAGCATCAACAAATTCATCTAAAGGTACGCCATATTGAAGGCCAATCGAGATTGCCATTGCAAAATTATTCATTAAACTTCTAAAAGCAGAACCTTCTTTATGAAGATCAATAAAGATTTCTCCTAAACGGCCATCTTCGTACTCTCCAGTTCGCAAATAGACTTTATGTCCGCCAACTGTTGCTTTTTGAGTGTATCCTTTGCGTCGAGCAGGGAGCTTATAACGTTCATTACGATGAGTCACTCGTTCGATAACTCTTTCAACAATTCGTTCAGCCATAATTTTTGTTCGATTAGCTCCGGTAAGAGAATTAACTTCGTCTAAAATTTCCTCAGCATTTTCTTCATCTGTAATCAATGACGTATTAAGTGGTTGAGAAAGTTTTGAGCCATCGCGATAGAGAGCATTACATTTAAGGGCTAGGCGCCAAGATAAAAGATAAGCATTGTTACATTCTTCAATTGAGGCACTATTGGGCATATTAATTGTTTTTGAAATTGAACCTGAGATGAATGGTTGTACTGCTGCCATCATATGAATATGGCTTTCTGTTGATAAAGCACGCTTTCCAAGACGCCCGCATGGATTTGCACAATCAAAAATGGGCAAATGCTCTGACTTTAAATGAGGAGCTCCTTCTAAAGTCATAGTTCCACAACAATAATTATTTGCATTTTCTATGTCTTCTTTGCTGAAGCCTAAAGCAGAAAGAATTTCGAAATTATTATTGTTTAATTGTTCATCTGAAAAACCAAGAATATTTTTACAGAAATCTTCACCAAGGGTCCAACGATTAAAAGCAAATTTTATGTCGAAAGCAGAAATTAAACTAGTTTTAAGCTTTTCTAGAACTTCTTCGTTGAATCCTTTTGTTTTAAGAGACTTAAAACTAATAGAGGGTGAATCTTCAAGTGTGCCTCGACCAACAGCATAATTCACAATATCTTGGATTTCATTTTTAGTGTAACCAAGTTTTTTTAATGCTGTGGGTACCATCTGATTAATAATTTTAAAGTAACCACCACCAACTAACTTCTTAAATTTTACAAGAGCAAAGTCTGGTTCAACACCGGTTGTGTCACAGTCCATCACAAGTCCAATAGTTCCTGTTGGGGCAATACAGGTTGTTTGGGCATTACGATAACCGTGCTTCTCTCCAAGTTCTAAAGCTTGATCCCAGGCAGTTTTAGCCGATGTACTAAGGTCTTGAAGAGGGCAAGAAGCATGATCAAGGGCAACTGGAAGAATTTTAAGATTTTCATAACCTTGATTTTCCCCGTAAGCCGCGCGGCGATGATTTCTCATCACGCGTAACATATCTTCTTTATTAAGTGGATATTGAGAAAAAGTTCCTAGTTCACTCGCAATTTCTGCTGAAGTTGCATAAGATTTTCCTGTCATGATAGCAGCTAGAGCGCCTCCAATGCTGCGTCCTTGAGGGCTGTCATAAGAAATACCCATGGCCATTAAAAGGCCACCAAGATTGGCATACCCAAGACCTAATGTACGAAAGTCATATGAGCGTTGTGCAATTTGTTGAGAAGGATATTGGGCCATCATAACTGAGATTTCAAGCACAAGTGTCCAAATTCTAACAGCATGCTCATAAGCTTCAACGTCAAAAGTTGGTTGATGATTTTCGGTATCGTAGAACAATGCAAGGTTAATTGAAGCAAGGTTACAAGCGGTATCATCAAGAAACATATATTCTGAGCATGGATTTGAAGCGTGAATTAAGCCACTCTTAGGACACGTATGCCATTCATTAATGGTTGTATGATATTGAATACCAGGATCTGCGGAAGCCCAAGCTGCATAACCTATTTGTTCCCAGAGTTCTTTGGCTTTGATCGTCTTGTAAATACCTCCATCTGTACGCCGAATGAGATTCCAATCTTCGTCTTTAAGAACTTTTTCTAAAAATTCATTGGTTACACGGACAGAATTATTCGAATTTTGGCCAGAAACAGTTGCATATGCTTCAGAATTAAAATCTGTATCATAAGTTTCAAATTCAAAAGCTGTGTAGCCTTGGCGTGCGTATTGAATAACTCTTTGAATATAATTTTCTGGAACCAAATGAGTACGGGCAATTTTTATAGTTTCTTTTAATGTTGAATTAATTTGAGGATCAAATCGAGTCTCACCTGTTCCAATTTGGCACGCTTGCATAACAGCATTAAGATGTTTTTTGGCAATTTTTGAACCCGTTACGAGGGCAAGAACTTTTTGCTCTTCAACAACTTTCCAATTGATAAATTCTTCCACATCTGGGTGGTCAATGTCGACAACAACCATTTTTGCAGCTCGTCTTGTTGTTCCTCCAGATTTTATAGCTCCCGCTGCACGATCTCCAATTTTGAGAAAACTCATTAATCCCGAGGATTTTCCTCCACCAGATAAAGATTCACCTTTGCCACGAAGATTTGAAAAGTTTGAACCTGTTCCAGAGCCATATTTAAACAGACGCGCTTCTCTAAGCCAGAGGTCCATAATACCCCCATCATTAACTAAATCATCGTTAATGCTGGAAATAAAACACGCATGAGGTTGTGGGCGTTCATAAGCAGATGTTGAATTCATTAATTTTTCAGTAAGATGGTCAACATAAAAATGCCCTTGAGATGGGCCATCAATACCGTATGCCCAATGTAAACCTGTATTAAACCATTGGGGAGAATTAGGAGCGACCATTTGATTGGCGAGCATGTAGCATAATTCATCATAAAAGCTATGCGCATCTTCTTCTGAGCTGAAATAACCACCTTTCCATCCCCAATAAGTCCAAGCCCCGGCAAGACGGTGAAAAACTTGTTTTGCAGAGGTTTCTGGTCCTGTTATAGGTTTGCTATTTTTCTTTGCAATATCATCATGTGTGGAGGCTCTGAGCCATGCAGGAATATCTTTTTCTTCGACAGAATGTAATTTTTCAGGAATACCAGCTTTACGAAAGTATTTTTGAGCTAATATATCAGAGGCGACTTGAGACCATTTTGCCGGGACTTCAATATCTTTCATTTGAAAAACAATCGAACCATCTGGATTACGTATTTCACTCGTCGCTTTTCGAAATTCAATCGTTGAATAAGGAGATTGACCTTTATTGGTAAAGCGCCGAGTAATTTTCATGATGCATGTCCTCTAATTAACTAATATACTGTTAAAATTACAAAATAATCAATATGTGGTGGCTTTTTGGCCTGATATCTACTACATATAGTAGCTTGTACGCTGATAATGTTATTTTGTTCTGCACTCGTCAAGGATAAAACTAAAATGAAACTAAACAATACCGATATTAACTCAAAGGCAAATTTTAAGCCATTAAAAACATTGATATACTACCTATGGAATCGGCGAGAAAAAGCCATGCGTTTTCGGATGCTTATTGCTTTAGCATTACTTTTTATAAGCAAAATATTCAATGTTTATGCGCCTATTTATTATAAAAAGGCAGTCGATGCATTATCTATTAACGTTTCCGAAGTATCTCTTATTATCATGCCTTTAGGGGTAATTTTAGCATACGGTGCTGCTCGTATAGGGGCTCAGTTTTTTAATGAAGTTAAGGATATGTTATTTGTACGTGTTGAGCACCGTGCCCTTAGACAAATTGCGCTTGAAACCTTTGAATATTTACATGCTTTAAGTCTTAGATTTCATTTGGATCGTAAAACAGGGGGGCTTAGCCGTTCAATTGAGAGGGGGACAAATGCTATAGAAACCTTACTAAGATTTATGATTTTCAATATATTGCCAACAATTTTTGAGATTATTATGGTTTCTATAGTTCTTTCAAGCATTTATAAGTTATCTTTTGCACTTGTAACGCTGACAACTCTTACAATCTATATTATCTTCACAATCTGCTTAACAGAATATCGCACAAATTTTGTACGAAGAATGAATCAAACTGATACAGAGGCAAATACAAAAGCGATTGATAGTTTATTAAATTATGAAACTGTTAAATATTTCAATAATGAAAAACATGAGGCTGCACGTTATGATATTTCTCTTGAGCAGTATGAGATTGCAGCGATTAAAAGTAAGCAATTGATGTCAGTTCTTAATATTGGTCAAGGAGTAATTATTTCTGTCGGTCTTATTGTTATTATGATTATGGCTGCTTCTCAAGTTATCTCTTCAAAAATGTCTATAGGAGATTTTGTTCTCGTTAATACTTATCTTATTCAACTTTATTTGCCACTTAACATCTTAGGCTTTGCTTATCGAGAAATTAAACTATCTCTTATAAATATGGAGCAGATGTTTTCACTTTTTAGGGAACCTCAAGAAATAAAAGATTTAAATCAATCAAAAGAGCTTACCATTCAGAAAGGAAAAATTATCTTTGAAAATGTTAGCTTTGGTTATACTCCTGAACGACAAATTCTCAATGATGTTTCTTTTGAAATTCCTGAAGGAAAAACGCTTGCAATTGTAGGTCCCTCAGGAGCAGGTAAATCAACGATCTCGCGTTTATTATTTCGTTTTTATGATGTTCTCGAAGGGCGAATCCTTATTGATAATCAAGATATACGTGACGTAACGCAATCTAGTTTGCGTAAAGGAATAGGAATTGTTCCTCAAGATACGATTCTTTTTAATGAAACGATTTATTACAATATATCTTACGGCCAGCCTCAATCAGAGAAAAGTGATGTTATAAAAGCGGCAAAACTTGCAAAGATACATGATTTTATTATGCAAACACCTGATCAATATCTTACGTCAGTAGGAGAACGTGGTTTAAAGCTATCTGGTGGAGAAAAACAACGCGTTGCCATTGCACGAACACTTCTTAAAAAGCCAAAGATTTTCTTGTTTGATGAGGCAACTTCTGCTCTAGACACACATACAGAAAAAACGATACAAGAAAATTTGAGAGAAGTTTCAAAAGGACATACAACAATTATTATTGCACATCGTTTATCTACAGTTGTGGATGCAGACGAAATTTTAGTTCTTGATCAAGGAAAAATTATTGAGCGCGGTGTTCATTCACAATTGTTACAAAAAAAGGGGGTTTATGCACAAATGTGGAAACGTCAGCTTGAAAGTAAAGAGATTCTTGCTAGTTTTCCTAATGAAGCATAAAATATAAATTAGATGGTTATAGCTAAAAAGAGCACAATTTTAATTGTTTTTGCTTTTATCGTTACGATAATTGCGACAGATATTTATCTCCCAAGTTTTCCTGCGATGGCTGTTTTTTTTAAGTGTAATCCTGATATTTTACAACTTTCCATTCCTTTTTATATGTTTGGTGGGTTGCTATCAACACCTATCTTTGGCTGGTTCTCAGATCATGCAGGACGCAAATGGACAATAATTGGCGGATTAGGTACTTTCATTTTGGGAACCTTTTTTTGCTTTATAGCTTCATCACTTTCCATTTTTTTGATTGGAAGATTTATCCAAGGTGTGGGAGGAATTGCTGTTCCTGTTGTAGGATGGGCGGTTATTCAAGATCGTTATCCAGGAGAACAAGGGGCAACAGTCATGTCATGGATGGGATGCATCGTCTCTTTAGGACCCCTATTAGCTCCTAGCTTAGGAGGATATATAGATATGGCTTTTGGCTGGCGAGGAAATTTTTTCTTTATCTTAGTATTTTCTTTAAGCCTTATTTTATTGATGATTTTTTATTTTTCAGAAGAAAAAAAGCCTCATCAGAAAAAAAATATTAGTGTAATACAAATCATAAATACTTATATAATTGTCTTTAAGAATAAGCAATTTTTAGCATATATTATGCTTTATTCTTTCTTAATTTGTGGTGAATTATGCTATTTAACGATTATCCCTTTCTTTCTTCAATCAAATTTGAAACTAACTTCAGATTTTATAGGAATTTATATTAGTTCAGTGAGCCTGGCTTATATTATCGGAACTTTTTTAGCTTCTCGAACAATTCAATATATTGGTGTTAATAAAACAATTTTAAGTGGCATCATTGTTGCTCTGATAGGGGCACTTATTTTATTATTATTAAGCTTTTTACAATTTCTTTTCCTCTCATCAATATTATTAGCTATTGGCCTCTATATGGTTGGATCTGCTTTGGTATGGGGGCCCTCAACGTCAGGGGCTTTACAACTTTTTGATGAACAAAAAGGGGCAGCGTCTGCTGTTAGAAGTCTTGTCTTAACATCGGCTTTGGGAATCGGTGGACTTGTCGGAAGTGTACTTGATGATTTTAGCATTAAGCCCTTAGCTATATTTTTAGTTATAATGTGTTTATTAAGTCTTTTTCTTTATTTTTACCTTAATCAAAAAAATAATAATTCTTAAAGAGACGAAATAGAATTTTATCTCTATTTTTAGATAAAATTATATAATCTCAGAAGACATTTCTTGCATTCCACATCTGACCAAGATAGTGATGGAATAATTATTATATTTTATTAGGTAAATTATAAATGGCTATTGCTGATCGTCCTTCTACCAAATTTGAACCTTGGAAAGATCCTCAAGCAAGACCAATCATAGATATTGTTCACGTTTCAAAAACGTTTGCGGGTTTTCCTGCTGTGAATAATATTAGTTTACAGATTTTTCCTGGTGAGTTTTTTTCTCTCTTAGGAGCTTCAGGATGCGGTAAGACAACGTTGTTAAGATTATTAGCCGGTTTTGAAATACCTACTTCAGGGAAGATATTTATAGATGGTGTAAACATGACAAATGTGGAACCCTATAATCGGCCAGTTAATATGATGTTTCAATCTTATGCTCTTTTTCCTCATATGACAGTTGAACAAAATATAGCTTTTGGCTTGAAGCAACAAAAGATGCCTGAAAGCGATATTAAAGAACGCGTTATTTCTATGTTGGACCTTGTTCATTTGCGAAAATATGCACGGCGAAAACCCCAACAATTATCAGGTGGTCAAAGACAAAGAGTTGCTCTTGCAAGAAGTCTTGCTAAGCAACCTCGTGTTCTTCTTTTGGACGAACCATTAGGGGCTCTTGATCGAAAATTGCGGGAACAAACCCAGTTCGAACTTGTTAACATTCAAGAAACATTAGGTGTTACTTTCGTTATGGTTACTCATGATCAAGAAGAAGCCATGACAATGTCGACACGCATTGGGGTGATGGAAGAGGGACGTATACGCCAAATTGGCTCTCCTACAGAAATTTATGAGTATCCAAGTTCGCGTTTTGTTGCTGATTTTATTGGAGAGATGAATATTTTTGAGGGATTTGTTACTGAAGATGAACCTGATCATGTCTCTATCAAATCTGAAGAAGCTGGTTGTGATTTGTATGTTACCCATTCATCTTCGGCACCTGTTGGAGCGCAAGTTGCTGTGGCCATAAGACCTGAAAAAGTTATGATCACCAAAGAGCTTGTTCAAAAAGAAAGAAATTGCTGTAAAGGGGTGGTAACAGAAATTGCTTATCTTGGAGATGTATCTATTTACCATGTCGAGCTTAAGTCAGGCAAAAAAATCTTATCCACGGTAACAAATCAGGTTCGTTTAACAGAGAGGCCTATCAATTGGGATGATGAAGTCTGTCTCCATTGGCGTCCTGAAAGTGGTGTGGTTTTAACTAGTTAGATTGATCCTTATGACGGACTATGAGTAGAGATAAGATATAAATTAGAGATGAATTTAGAAAATTTAAAAGTTTATTTTGAGCGCATCCTTGGAAAAGCAGCTTTAATTGCTATTCCTTATGGATGGCATATTATCTTCTTTTTTATTCCTTTTTTGATTGTGTTAGGGCTTAGTTTTTCTGAGAGTATTATTGGAGCACCTCCCTTTACTTCAATCATTTCATGGGTTGATGAAAGCTTTCTTCAAGTAAGACTCAACTTATGGAATTATCAATTATTAAAAGAAGACAGCCTATATATTGCGGGATATATAGAATCTCTACATATTGCTGGTTTGGCCACTTTTTTCTGTTTGCTTATTGGGTATCCTATTGCTTACGGAATTGTAAGGGCTCATTCTAAACTAAAGATAATTTTATTATTGCTGGTGATTTTACCTTTTTGGACTTCTTTTTTGATACGTGTCTACGCGTGGATTGGTCTTCTTAACTATCACGGTATAATAAATGATTTTTTATTAAAGATCGGTGTAATATCCCAACCTCTTGCCTTGAATAATAACAAATTTTCAGTTTGTCTCGGAATTGTGTATTCTTATTTACCCTTTATGATTTTACCCCTTTATTCAGCCTTAGAGAAAATAGATCATCAAATTTTAGAAGCAGCTTATGATTTAGGATGTAAACCAGTTAGGGCATTTTGGACTATTACGGTCCCCCTTTCCATAAAAGGAATTATTGCGGGATCTATGCTTGTATTTATTCCTGGAGTAGGGGAATTTGTTATACCTGAACTTTTAGGAGGACCGGATACACTTATGATAGGGAAAATTTTGTGGACTGAATTTTTTACCAATCGAGATTGGCCTGTTGCGGCGGCACTTGCAATAGCAATGCTTATTTTTCTTGTTTTACCGATTATTGGGTTTCAAAAATTTACAATGCGATCTGCGGAGGAAGATTAAAGTGACTCTGGCAAAAAGACCTTTCCTTTTAACGTTTATGGTATTTGGGTATGCGTTTTTGTATTTACCCATATTAAGCCTTGTCATTTTTTCATTTAATAAAGCTCAAAGCGTCACAAAATGGACAGGTTTTTCTTTGAAATGGTATAGTGAACTTTTCTCTAATAAAATGATCCTTGCCGCAGCATTATTAAGTTTTAAAATTGCTCTTCTAACTGCAACGATCTCAGTAATTATAGGAACTGTTGCAGCCCTTGTTATCGTGAGATTTCAATCGTTCAAAGGAAGGACATTTTTCAGTGGTCTTGTAACCGCTCCTTTAGTAATGCCAGAAGTTATTACTGGTCTTGCTCTATTACTTTTTTTTGTTGTACTGCAGCAAACTATTGGGTGGCCAAAAGAGCGAGGCATCACAACGATCACTTTAGGACATGTTACTTTAACTATCGCCTATGTATTGGTGATTGTTCGTACTCGTCTTCTTGAATTTGATAGACAGTTAGAAGAAGCAGCTTTAGATCTAGGGGCTCGTCCAATTACCGTGTTTTTTAAAATAACGCTACCTTTAATATTTCCCTCAATTGCAGCAGGTTGGTTGCTTGCTTTTACTTTATCTTTAGATGATGTTGTGCTTGCAAGTTTTCTTTCAGGACCAGGCTCTACAACTTTACCTATGCTTGTTTTTTCAAGTGTACGAACAGGTATTAGCCCCGTTATAAATGCTTTAGCAACAATTATAGTTAGTTTAGTGACCATAGGTATTATTATAGCCGGATGGTTTATGCATAAAAGCTCGCTCATGAAAAGTGAAGAATCTTAAGGAGAAATTATATGAATGCACAGAAAAAGCCCTATATTATTGTTTTGGGAAACGAGAAGGGGGGGACTGGGAAGTCTACGCTTTCAATGCATCTTATTGTTCATCTTTTAAGACTTGGTTTTAAAATAGGTTCAATCGATATCGATGCTCGCCAAGGAACACTTTCACGCTATATAGAAAATCGTCAAAAATATATAGAAATGAGTGGTAAGAAACTTCCAACTTCGACTCATCATGCAATTTTACGTTCAGGTTTGCCAACAGTTCATGACGCTCAAGAAGAGGAAAAAGGGAAACTTTTATCATGCCTTGAAAGCTTAAAAGACAAAGATTTTATTCTTATTGATACGCCTGGAAGTGATACTTTCCTTTCTCAATTATCTCACTCTTACGCGGATACATTAATTACGCCCCTTAATGATAGTTTTATTGATCTTGATATGTTGGCAAGAATTAATAGCGAAACCAGAGAAATAACGGGGCCAAGTACATATGCTGAAATGGTATGGGAGCAAAAAAAACATAAGTTATTACGTGAACGCACCCAGTTTGATTGGATTGTTTTACGTAATAGGTTAAGTAGTATTTTTGCAAAGAATAAAGAAGAAATGCAAAATCTCTTAAACAAACTTTCTCAACGAATAGGCTTCCGCCTGGCTTCAGGTTTTGGAGAGAGAGTTATTTTTAGAGAGCTTTTTTTACAAGGATTAACTTTGCTAGATTTACAAGATGTTGGCATTGAAATGACATTATCACATGTGGCAGCACGTCAAGAGTTGAGGGCTCTCCTTGAAATGATCAATTTAACACCTTTAAGTGAGCGTCTTCAAAACGCAAATTAAAATTTATTTAGAATTTGACTATTTTTATGGCACAATTCATTTAAAACAGGGGATTAAGGACCATTAATGGATTGGGATAAATTAAGAATTTTTCATACTGTTGCGCTTGCAGGAAGCTTTACACGGGCAGCAGAACAATTAAATCTAAGCCAGTCAGCCATTAGTAGACAAGTAAATGGTTTGGAAGAATCGTTAGGTGTTCCCTTGTTCTATCGTCATGCCCGCGGGCTTGTTATGACAGAACAAGGCGAATTATTATTCGAATCAGTACGTGAAGTTTTCTCAAAATTAGCCATGACAGAAGCTTTACTGAATGAGAGTCAAGGTCATCCACGTGGCCCCTTAAAAATAACGACTTCAATTGCTTTTGGATCTATGTGGCTTGCACCTTTATTAGGTGAATTCTTAGAACTTTATCCTCATATCCGCGTCAATCTTATTTTAAGAGATGATGAACCTGATCTCAATATGAGAGAAGCGGACATTAGTATTCCATCAATTCCTCCTACGCAACCAGATATGATTTCTGTTCCTTTACCTCTTTATCGTTTGCGAATTTATGGAAGCCGTTCATACTTTAAAAAATTTGGCGTTCCTGTGAAACCTCAAGATCTTGATAATCATCGTTTGATTGCTTTTGGAGATGAAATTTCTCATCGCTTAAATAAAGTTAATTGGATTTTACATGCAGGAACACGCCGTGGCCAAACTCGAGAACCTTATCTAATTATAAATAATGCTTATGCAATCTTACAATGTGTTAAGGCTGGGTTGGGTATTGCTGGCATGCATAAATACATACTTGATAAAGATTATGATCTTATCGAAATTTTACCTGAACTCGAAGGCGCAATGGTGCAGCGTTTTATCGTGTATCCCGAGCAACTTCGGAACTCTAAACGTATTATTGCTTTTCGTCAGTTTATTGAACGCAAGGCTTTAGAGCATCAAGATTTTTAACTATTCATTTAAATAGTTAACTTTTGTGGGAAAGAATTTTCCTTTTTTGCAATGTAAGAAGTAGCTGCACAATTAGGATATATAATCGCTAGTGTTCTCAATGGATCTGCTATTACATCAACGGTAATCAATAAGACAAAAACAGCGCCTAAAGGAAGACCTAAAGGTTCTAGAACAATTGAAATAAGAGCTATACTTGCAACACCAGTTGCGCCTGAAGTTGCTATCCCTGCAATAATCGATCCAAAAAATATGACATAATATGTCGAAAAAGTAAGTGGAACATTATAAATTTGAGCAATAAAAACAGCTGTGAATGAAAAATAAAGTACATTCCCATACCGACAAATTGTAATACCTAAAGGAAGGAGTAAGTTTGTTGTTAGAGAATCAAATTTCAACTTAGCCGTAAAGGCATCAGTTGCTTCAGACATTGCAAGAAAGCTATTTCTTGTCGTTAAAGCAACAACGATTGTTGTATACATAACGCGTATTGATTCCAAGTAGCTTCCCTTAAAATTAGCCCAAATAATAAGACTTGATAGAAATATGAGACTAAAAAAAGCAAAAGTTAAGCTACAAATAAAATTAGTCATAATGAGTAAAAGCGATAAATCAACTTTAGAAATTTGATCAGCCATTAAACCTAAAACACCAAATGGAAGTACAATTGAAAGCCAACTTAATATCTTTTGTAGAGCTTTTTGAGTGCTCTCGAATAAATTCAGTAAGCTCTTTTGTGATGGAGCATTAAGAGAGCCAATTGCTGTACCTAATATAATTGTGAAAATAACTATTTGAAGGATTTTTCCTTCTGCTAGGGCAGAAAAGAAATTTTTAGGGAGAAGTTCAGAAATAAATTGATTTAAGTTTTGAAACGCATTTGCTTCAATAGGAGTATTTAAATCAACTTCACGGATCATGGAAGATGCCGCATCTTTCATAATATTAGCAAGCATTGTTTCATCAATATGGGAACCAGGGCCAAATATAGTGGCGCATAAACCTCCTAAAAAAGTTGAAATGATTAACCCAATAGAAAATATGAATAAAATATAACTTACAGAAGTCTTTAAACCTTTTGAGTGCATAAAGCGTGCAATACTGCAAGTTATCATCACAATAATAAGAGGAACCACAGACATTTGAAGAGCTGAGAGATAAATTTTTCCTATAGGAGCTATCATATCCGCAAGTTGCTTGTCATAAAGCCCTATAATCGTCCCAAAAATAATTGCACCTAAAACAGTTAATGGATTTGTGAGAATCTTAGTTGCAAAAGAAGAATATCTCATAAGTTATTTATCCTTTAGATGATAAATACCATCCCAATTTTTAGCAGGAGGTTCTTTTAAATATTGTTGGCATCTTTCTATATAAAGTTGTGTTGGATAATCATTGCCGAAAATTTTAATCATTTCTTCAAAATGCTTCAAAGCTTCTTCCCAACGCCTTTCAAGATAAAGGCGATATCCAATTGTAAACTGTGAACATAAATCAATTTGTTCTTTTGTGGGTAAAAGACTAGGATCTCCATTCTTAAGAGCAACAAGTTCGTATATTGTAACGCTTGTTTCTTTTCCCTTAACAGAAACTCTATCTAAAGGACGAAAAACACCATTATCTCTAATTTCTCGTTGAGTTTGTTCTCCAATAATAATTCGGGTATTATAGTATTTATTGGTGCCTTCTAATCTAGAGGCAAGATTTACAGTATCTCCTAGAGCTGTATAATTTAATCTATCAAAAGATCCTATCGTCCCTACAAGAGCTTCACCCGTTTCAATACCTATTCGAGTTATAAGAATTGGCTTTTTTTCGGCTTCCCATTTTCTATTCAGTTCATCTAAACGTTTTTGACAGTAGAGAGCTGATATGCAAGCATTTAACGCATGATGTTTATCACTTAAAGGAGCTCCCCAAAAAGCCATAATTGCATCACCTATATATTTATCAATGGTCCCATTTTGATGAATGATAATTTCCGATAAGGTCGCAAAATATTCAGAGATGTGAGACATTAATTTTTCAGGGGGGTAGTTTTCACTCACAGTCGTGAATCCCTGAATATCACTAAAAAATAGAGTAACTCTTTTTATATTGCCACTTATGCGGACATCTTGAGATCGTTGAACTAATTTTTTTACCAATGCTTTAGGTACAAATTTAGCGAAAGTTTTTAAACTTTGTCTCATTGCAGCCATTGAATTTTCGAGAACTTGAATTTCATAAATATAAGAGGAGAGGGGCTCGGTTTCAAAAATTTCGAAATTTTGAATCTGTTTAGCTTGCTCAGAAAGCTGCATGATAGGTTGAGAAATTCTTCTAGCAAGAAAAGCTATAAAGAAAACAGATAATATAAGAATAATGAAAGAGATTATAAGAATATGTTTTTGTGTTTGGATTGCAGGACCAATAATATCACTTGTTGGAACTACAATTCCGATGAGCCATTTATGTTCAAATGATTTCGGAAAGTTTTTGAAATAAGCAATGTATTCAACATTATTATGCATAAAAATAAATTTATTATTTTTAGTCTGTTGATACTTTTGGAAAGCAATATTTAAGTGTTTATCTTTGATATCTTGGATTGACATCATTGAAATTTCATCTCCATCAGCTTCAACCGTTTGAAGAGGATCAGGATGTGCAATAATTTGCCCATCTGTATTAATAATAAAAGTAATCCCTTCTTTTCCAATACGTAGTTCTTGTAAAAATTTAGAGAAGGTAGAGATATTAATATCAACTGCTGTTACGGCAAATAATCTACCGTCATCACCAAGAACAGGCATTGCAGCTGTAATCCCAGGTTTTTTATTTGTGTTAAAGACGTAAATTGAACTCCATCTGAATTCTCGATCCTGGGCCACGTCTGAATACCAGCTGCGTTGACGATGATCATATAATACTTTGCTTATATTTTCGGATTCAATAATTTTTCCGTCGTTATCCAAATAATACCAACTTTCAAGCGGGTGAGTAAGCGAAAGATCAATTGAGCGGAGGGCGAATTTAGCCGGAGCAGGAAGTAAACGAGATGGATCAGCGCGATAAGTTGGTTTATCTGAAAGTCGTCTGATTTGTAGAAAACGCCCTTTATTACTTCCAATATAATAATTTGAAATAGTCGGGTAGATTCGTAAAGTATGTTCAATATAATTTAATAAAGATTGATTATTAATACTGATGTCTTCTTCATCTTTGATCAATGTTGATCCCAGTTCGGATAATGACTTTGCTGTTGCAAGAGGAGAAATTGTTTTTTCGATAACAGATTCACTGACTTCAGAAATTAAGTCCTGTGAAAGATTTAAAAGTGACTGTGTACTATTACGGTAAGTGTACCAAATAATAAATAAAGAAGTCACAAGGATAAGAGTAAAAAAACTAGAAATAATGTCTATTTCTAATTTTCGACTTTTAAAGCTGAAGTTAATTTTCAGCATAATTTTTACCCTTCTCAATTATTTATTTCTAGTTATTGTGACCTTTAAATCCTTTAATTTTTGTAAATTTTTTCATTTTTTTCAAGAATCAGGTTTGCATCGTATTTGATCTGATTTGTTTCTAAAAATCCATTGAT
Source organism: Candidatus Paracaedimonas acanthamoebae (assembly GCA_017307065.1). Classification (NCBI taxonomy): domain Bacteria; kingdom Pseudomonadati; phylum Pseudomonadota; class Alphaproteobacteria; order Holosporales; family Caedimonadaceae; genus Candidatus Paracaedimonas; species Candidatus Paracaedimonas acanthamoebae. The sequence goes on along the minus strand of JAFKGL010000015.1, from coordinate 11,742 downwards.
CCATAAAAGAAAATGTAATCGATTACGTGGGATAATCATACGAATAGAATCTTCTTGAGATTTAATGATAAGTGACAATAATTTTAAATTTGCGTCAGGACGAGATAATAAAAATTTACGTGTTTCAATTTCATCTCGAAAGATGGCAAGAAGCTTTCCTTCTTGCAGTAATTTAAGGCTTTGATCCCATGTTTCAGTCTCTTGAATAGAAGCTTGTGGAAACAAGTTCTTTGCAAAATCTATATAAGAACTTTTTTTCACAACCCCTATTTTTGCATCTAGATTTGAAAAAAGGTCCTTTAAAGATTCTGCTTTGCGTTGCCTTTTTATTCCCGCATATATGAGCCGATTAACAAGCATTGCTTTACGAAAAACAGCATATGGTTTAGTATAAAGGACTTTTTTAGCTCTTTCATCTGTATAGCTAAGTTTGGAAACACCAAGATCTGCTTCTCCTGCCGCAACGAGATTGACAACTTCATCATATGTGTGAGCTGTTCGATTTATTTCTAGAGTAACTCCTAATTCTTTGGCTATTTTTTCACTTAACTCAATATCTATTCCTTCTAGCTTACCTTCTGAGGTCGTCATGAAAAAGGGAGGATTATCAGTTTTTAAGATAGCAACAACAAGTTTTCCTCTCGTAACGATATCTTGGATATCTTGAGAATAATTTTTTTCCAGAGAAGAAGCATCAGAACTCGCTGATGTAATACAAATCGCTAACAAGTAAAAAAATATGATTAAAACTTTACGATAAGATAAGAATATTCGCATTATATCATCCTGTATTTTCAAGAAAATCCTTTAACATTAGTTCCAAAAAATGGAAATGAAGCTTCTTTGAGAAGCTCCTGGGCAATAACTCTGAGAGGATCAATATGCTGTAAAGGATTAAATCCATGTTGATTGATGACAAGAGAAATCTCTGTACATCCCAATAAAACTTTTTGCGCCCCTTGTGATAAAAGGAGGGAAATAGCATCTAGAATAATTGTGTGAGCTTTATGTGAATCAAATGGATTACTTTTGACGTCATAAATGGCCTGATGGAGTTTTTGCTGTCTTTCGATATCAAGGTGTAAAATTTCTAAGCCTTTTTCTTCTAATAATTTTTGATATATTTTAAGTTTTCTCTCTCCTGTGGTTGATATAAGTCCTATCTTATCGCCAGATTGAAATTGTGAGAGAGTGAAGTTTGTAGTGTGCTCAACTAAGTTTAGATATTGAATATGATGCAAAGTTTTTTTTTCCCATAGCTCTTTAAAATGATCGAATATGGGAGGCGCAAAAAATGTATTACAAGAAATACAACCAACTATTGGTCGTTTAAAAGCAAGGGATATGTTTTCAAGTTGTTGAAAAATTTTAAAAACAGGAATTGCTGGATTGAGGGTTGTTTTTCCTTCTAAAAAAGAAGTCCTATCTGGAATTTCACTTCCAAAAGAACAATGAATAATATCAATATATTCTTGATCATTTTGAATGCAAAGATTATTGCGCATTTCCGTAAAAAGTAAAGATTGGAGACATTCCCCACTTGCTGGCCCCATCCCCCCGATAATAGCGATTATTTTATTTTTCGATGTCATTGATTCTCACTTTTTTCTTATATTGGCGAGTATACTCTAAAAGAAATTAATAAACGGTTTCCTCAGATATACTTTGAAGATCTTGACAGTGCTTAAAGAGGAAGGTATAGACTTGTAACCTAAAGCTTTAAGGCGGAGTAGCTCAGTTGGTTAGAGCGGCGGAATCATAATCCGTGTGTCGGGGGTTCAAATCCCTCCTCCGCTACCATTTCCTCATAAATAAATATGCGATTTTATGATTTCACTTTAAGAAGAGTAGACTGATAATAATTGAATGAAATATACTTTCAAAAATATGAATTTTCTATATTTTTGTTAAAAACAGGAGGCTCGTATGGATTTTTCACTTACTTTTGAATTTTTATTTTTAGCACTTACTTTTCTATTTGTTCTTTTGGCTGTGAAATCTGTTCCTCAAGGCTATGAATGGACAGTAGAAAGGTTTGGTCGTTATATTCGTACTCTTGAGCCAGGACTTAATTTTATCATTCCATTTATAGACAGAATTGGCGCAAAAGTTAGCATGCAGGAAAATGTCTTTGATGTTCCTTCTCAAGACATCATTACTCAAGACAATGCGATGTTAAAAGTCGATGGTGTTGTTTTTTATCAGGTATTGGATGCCGCTAAATCTGCTTATGAGGTTGCAAATATTGATCGTGCAATGATTAATCTTGCGATGACGAATATTCGGACAGTCATGGGAGGTATGGATATGGATGAATTACTTTCCAATCGCGAGAAAATTAACACATCTTTATTACATGTTATTGATGATGCAACCACACCTTGGGGAGTAAAGGTCACCCGAGTTGAAATAAAAGACATCACACCTCCAAGAGACCTTGTGGATGCCATGGCACGCCAGATGAAAGCAGAACGCGAAAAACGAGCTACAGTTCTAGAGGCAGAAGGAGAAAAACAATCTGCTATTCTAATTGCAGATGGGGCAAAACAATCTGCTATTTTAGAAGCTGAAGGACGTAAAGAAGCAGCTTATAGAGAGGCAGAAGCTCGTGAGCGTCTTGCAGAAGCTGAAGCAAGAGCAATTGAGGTTGTTTCACTTACGATTGCCAAAGGAAATCCTCAGGCAGTTAATTATTTTATTGCCCAAAAGTACGTTGATGCGCTTCAAACAATAGGGGCGGCGGATAATCAAAAAGTACTATTTTTACCTTTAGAGGCGACAAGTATTATTGGATCTATAGGGGGAATTAGTGAAATTGCAAAAGAAGCCTTTCTTCCAAAGAAGAGTTCATCAAAAAAGGACAATTAAAGATGTTTTTTTTCGAAGAAATTACGATGTGGCATTGGTGGACACTAGGTATCATATTTCTGATATTTGAACTAATGCTCCCAGGGGCTTGTTTTTTATGGCTTGGGATCTCTGCAGCAATCATAGGAATTATAACAGCACTCATACCAACCTTGAGCTTAGTATATCAATTATTATTGTTTTCAGGTATTTCAGTGGCTTCCATTATCGTTTATTTACGCTATAAAACTCAAGATTCTTCAAGTGACTCGATATTAAATAAACGAGCTAAGCATTACATCGGACAGATTTTTACACTAGAGAATGCGCTTAAAAATGGGCAAGGAAAAATTCAGCTTGGCGATACTATTTGGACTATTAGGGGGCCAAGCTGTGACAAAGGCGCAAAAGTTAAAGTAGTCTCTACAGAAGGTAGTATTTTAAACGTCGAAATTTTATGAATTGATGCGTTTTATCGGATCTTTTTTAAAGAACGAACTAATGCTGGCTCTTCTTCTGTTTTTTCTACAGAGGTTGTCAGTTGGTGATCATAGAAATCACTGGGTTTTTTAAGCCTTCGCGCATCTCTGATTTCTTTTTCAAGTTTTTGGGCAATATTTTCACCACGATCAAGGATAAATATAAGCTCATCTTTTAAAACAGATGCTTTATGTCGCTGCTCAATAAGCGTTTTTAAAACAGTATCTTTCAACTCTTTAAGCTCTTTTATCGTCAATTCTGCACGATTTAGAGAAGATGAAAAATTTTCAATAAATGTTTCTAATTGATGTCGGTTTTTCTTTAATTGTTGATTTAAAATAAATACATAAATGAGCGTTGCGATCAAAAGAACAACAGCTATGAGAACTATAACAATAGAAAATGTCATTTTTCTTCCTTTATTGAGCTAAGTTTATTACGTGTAATTTGAATTGCAACTGAATTATTATATTGTCCTACTTCTCCCTTCATCAGTTCTATATCTTCGCATTCTACTGAAATTAATGAGGAAGAAGTAAGAGGAAGAGTTATTTGAGTCCCTATTTTCCAGGTGAGAATTTCTTCCAATGAAGATATTATAAGGGGTAATTTCGCTTCTACTGTAAGATGTGTTTGTTCTAAGTGATTAGATAAATATTCCTGCCACACGGTGAAATGTTGTTGCTCTTTTATCTTATTTTTTCTTTCAAGCCTAAGTTTAAAATCTTCTAAAAAAGTCAGAGGAAAAAGTATATTGATCGTATTCGAAGAAGAATCAACCATAAATATAAATTTAACAAGAAGAGCATTATCTGAAAGGTGGCTTAAATGCATTAAGTCAGATGGATCATTTTCTTCTTCTAAAAAAAAATCATAGTTAACAAATTTCCCAAATGCATTCTCAAGTGCACTTAATAAGAAACGCAAAAAATAAAGATTAATATTAGTTGAAAGCTTCGTTAGGGGCCTTTTGTTTTTTTGCGCTGAATGAAGAGTTGAACAACCTCCCAAGATGGATTCAATAAGAAAATCAGTGCATTCCGAATTAAAATTTATAAGAAGAGGAGAAGAAAATTGCTTCATCTTAACAATTTTTGTACCCCCGTTAATGAAGAATTCTTCAATAGAATTTTTAAGAGAAACAAACTTTTTATTCTCTAAAAAATAGTCTAACTTATCGTTCATTAACAATATTGAGCGCCAACTATCCAGGCATTTTTGAGAAAAGTCTCTTAAAATACTATCTAAAAAAGGAAAATCATCGATGGATGAATTTTTAGTTTTTAGTAAATTTTCAACCCCAAAATAAGCTTGTTTTTCTGGTGATTTATAGTGATTGAGAAGACTGTTAATCTCTTCCTGATTGAGAAGTGCTTGGCTATTTTGTGGTTCTAAAGTTTCATGAGTAATAGAGTCTTCAGATGAAAATTGCTCCCATTCATCAGAAAAATACCATTCTTTTGAGAATAAAGCCACATCGTTTGAGCTCAAGCTATACCTCCCCGGTATTTTTATAGCATTCGTGCTTTGCATACAAAAGCCAAAGTTTGTTCCTTAAAACTTAGCTTAAAATTTTTCCTAAATTCATTACATCGTATTTTTGTAACAACTAAAAGGATTATCTTATAGGTTAGATTTATAATTTTTGCTAGTCCCAAAACATATCTAATAAAATTTAAAGGATAGATTTTCATCCTTGTATCTTTAATTAATGATTTTTTATCGCAGGAAGTTGAAAGATCTGCTAAAAGAACTTATCGACAGCAATAGATATAATTGCGAGAGGAACCTTTATGAACTGGATTACTGATTTTGTTCGCCCTAAATTAAGAGCACTTGTGGGCAAAGATGTCCCCGATAATTTATGGGATAAATGCACAAAATGTGAACAAATGATTTTTCATCGTGATTTAGCTGAAAACAATTTTGTGTGTCGGCATTGTGGAAATCATATGCGACTTGAAGCTAAAAAGCGGCTTGAGCTTTTATTTGACGATCAAGAATATACACGTATTCCAACGCCTAAAGTTACTCATGATCCTTTGAAATTCAAAGATTTGAAAAAATATTCTGACCGTTTAAAAGATGCCCGACATAAAACTGAAGAAGAAGATGCAATTCTTATTGCAATAGGACGTATTGGGGGACAAAAGACAATCATCGTTGCTTTTGATTTTAATTTTATGGGAGGATCAATGGGAACTGCGGTAGGCGCAGGACTCGTAACTGCAGCCAAATCTGCAGTGAAACATAGAGCTCCTTTAATTGTTATTCCTGCCTCTGGAGGAGCTAGAATGCAAGAAGGAATCCTTTCTCTTATGCAAATGCCACGCACAACTATAGCAGTTCGTCAAGTAAAAGAGGCTGGCTTACCTTATATTACCCTTCTTACTGATCCAACAACAGGAGGCGTATCAGCATCCTTTGCAATGTTAGGAGATGTTGCTATTGCTGAACCCGGAGCCATGATAGGTTTTGCTGGGGCACGTGTTATCCAACAAACCATACGGCATGCTCTACCTGAAGGATTCCAAACGGCAGAATATCTTCTTGAACATGGAATGATCGATATGGTTGTTCCCCGTCATCAACTAAAAGACCGTTTAGCTACCTTAATAAGTATTTTAATGAAGCCCCGCATCTAGGATGTTCCAATTTGATCTAGGTAAGTTCTCTAAAAAATTTCCTTCTAAAACACGCTTTAATTTAGAGCGTGTGGAGAAATTATTGAATAAAGTAGGAGCTCCGCATCTTAAACTTCCGCCGACAATTCATGTGGCAGGCACAAATGGGAAGGGATCAACGATTGCTTTTTTGCGGGCTATTTTTGAAAATTCAGGATATAAAGCGCACGTCTATACTTCACCTCATTTACAAAAATTTAATGAGCGTATTATTGTTTCGGGCAATAAAATAGAAGATACTTATTTTTCCCAATTACTTGATGAGTGTGAGAAATATGCTCAAGATCAAGAAGACTTGACCTGGTTTGAATTCATTACTGTTGTTGCATTTTTAGCTTATGCTCAAAATCCTGCAGATATCTTGTTATTAGAAACAGGGATTGGAGGACGGCTTGATGCTACAAATGTTATAAGTTCTCCTCTTGCCACTGCAATTACATCTATCTCATATGACCATCAAGAACATCTGGGAAAAACATTGGCTCAAATTGCTTATGCGAAAGCAGGCATTTTTAAAAGAGGGACTCCAGCTTTTTCAGTCGCCCAACCTCAAGAAGTTGAAAACGTCCTTTTAGGGCACGCTCAAGATTTATCTGTTTCACTTTTCTTAGAAAATCGAGACTGGAATGTTCAAGAAAAAGAAAATGGCGTCGTTTATTGTTCAAATTTATACTGCCCCAAGGTAAGCTTGGCAGGAAAACACCAGATACATAATGCGGGATTAGCATTGAGTATTGCGTCTTCTTTGCGCCACTCATTTAATTTGGAAGAAGAAAATCTAAAAGCGGGAATAGCAACGGCCATTTGGAGAGGAAGGTTACAAGAACTTTCTTCTAGCTTTTTAATTAATTATCTTCCAACAGATTCAGAAATTTGGCTTGATAGCGCCCATAATGAAGGAGGAGCTCAAGCTCTTGCAGACACAGTGCAGACTTGGAATTCTTTGCCAACCTATTTTATTATTGGAATGCTGAATCACAAAGATTCTCATGCTTTTTTATCTTCACTCTCCAAAGTAGCTAAAGGATTCTGTTTTATTCCTATTCCGTCATCCGAAAAATGTCTCTCATCTGATAAGCTCCTTGACGTCACGCCTTATAAAAATGGCTTTTCTGCAGATAATCTTATCGAAGGTTTAAAGAAAATCGCTCAATTGTCTTCCTGTCCTGTTAGAATTATAATTTGCGGCTCTGTTTATTTAGCAGGTGATGTTTTAAATATGATAGAAGATAATCATGAAAGAGTATCATAAAGCTCTTTTGAACTGGTACGATAATGAAGGAAGAATTCTTCCTTGGCGCGCCAGAGGAGAGCAAATACCAAATCCTTATCATGTCTGGCTAAGCGAAATTATGTTACAACAGACAACTGTTGTTACCGTAATTCCCTATTTTTTGTCATTTATTCAACGATGGCCCACTTTTCACCAATTAGCTAAGGCTTCCCTTGATAATATTCTTCATGCATGGCAAGGCTTAGGATACTACGCTCGTGCAAGAAATCTTCATCTGTGTGCAAAAAAAATTTCAGAGGAGTATGAAGGCAGACTTCCAACAAATTCTGAACAATTAATAAAACTTCCTGGCATAGGACCTTATACCTCGAAAGCAATTGCAGCTATTGCATTTAACGAATGCGTGTTACCGGTAGACGGAAATATTGCTCGGATACTTTCACGTCTGTATGCTATTTCAGCACCACTTTCTCAAGGAATGCCAGAAATCCAGAATGCAGCAAATGTATTTACGCCTCAGATAAGACCTGGAGATTTTGCACAAGCAATGATGGATTTGGGAGCAACTATCTGTATCCCTAGATCACCTTCTTGTGAAAAATGTCCCTTCCAATCAACCTGTAAAGCTCATGCCTTAGGGATTTCAGCTGAGCTTCCTGTGAAAAATAAAAAACCTATAAGACCTCAAAAGTACACGATTGCTTATATTCTCAAAAGAGAAGATGGGGCAATTTTGTTGAGGAAAAGATCCGAAAAAGGGTTGCTTGGAGGAATGATGGCTGTTCCGACCTCAGAGTGGCAATTGGAAAAAATCGATAACAAAAATATTGAAAAAAATGCTCCTTTTATAACTCATTGGAAATCACTTGAGAGTAAAATAAGTCATAGCTTTACCCACTTTGATCTCGAAGTTGCCCCCTATTATGGGAATATTTGCACTCAAAAAGCAGAAGCTTTAGAGGGCGATTGGGTTTTTCCCCATCAATTAAAACAATATGCTTTACCCAAATTATTTAAAAAAGTTATTGAAACAAGTTTAAATGAATTAAGCCCCATTGACGTTGCCTAAATCGCCAGGCATTGTGTGTTCATTATATCCCTATAATTGAGGAGAATTCCTATTATTACTAAGAACTATTCTTCATTAGCTGCAGTCGATCATCAAGAATTGGCAAATGCTATACGTTTTTTGAGTATTGATGCCATCGAAAAAGCTAATTCAGGCCATCCAGGATTGCCCTTAGGAATGGCAGATGTTGCAACAGTTTTATATCAGCATTTTCTTAAATTTATTCCTCAACATCCCACATGGCCAGATCGAGATCGCTTAGTTCTTTCAGCAGGACATGGTTCCATGTTGTTATATGCTCTTAATTATCTCACGGGATATGAAGGAATGACGATAGAATCTCTGAAAGATTTTCGTCAGCTAGGATCTCATACTGCAGGTCACCCTGAAATAGATCAGCATTTAGGAATAGAAACAACAACAGGCCCTTTGGGGCAGGGACTCGGCAATGCCGTAGGAATGGCAATTGCTGAGCGCCTTTTGCGAACCGAATTTGGAGAATCCCTTTTTGATCATTTTACATATGTTATTGCGGGGGATGGCTGCCTTATGGAAGGGATCTCTCACGAAGCTATCTCACTAGCCGGTCACCTTAAACTTTCTAAGCTCATCGTTTTGTTTGACGATAACCAGATATCGATCGATGGTCCGACAAGCTTATCCGTCTCAGATGACCAGTTAAAACGTTTTGAAGCTTGTGGATGGCACGTGCAGGCAATTGATGGACATAATCCTGAAGAAATTTATTTAGCTCTTCAAAAAGCACGAGAAGCAAAAGAGCCTTCAATGATTGCATGCCGCACAACAATTGGTTATGGGGCGCCGACTAAAGCAGGAACCTCAGCTGTTCACGGCTCTTCTTTAGGTGAAGAAGAAGTATTAAAGATGCGTGACGTTTTAAATTGGTCTTCTCCTGCCTTTGAAATCCCGGCTCATATTCTGAATACTTGGCGAGATTTTGGCACAAAGAATGAGCAAACCTATACAGTCTGGCAAGAACAACTTCAAGATTCTTCGCTCCATGTTAAACAAGAAATAGGACGCCGTTTTAGGGGAGAATTACCCGATGGATGGCAAACGCATTTTCAAGAATTAATTAATAAGTTTTTTCACCAAAAGACAACAGCATCGACTCGGGTTCTTTCTGGTGAAGTTCTTGATACCTTAATCTCAAAAATACCAGAATTATTAGGAGGCTCAGCAGATCTCACGGGCTCCAATAATACGAAAGCAAAAGAAAGCCAGGTTATTTCTTCAGAAAATTTTTCTGGTAATTATCTTCATTATGGCGTGAGAGAACATGCAATGGCCGCCGCCATGAACGGAATAAGTCTTCATGGGGGATTTATTCCTTATGGAGGAACATTTTTGGCCTTTAGTGATTATTGCAGGCCCTCAATCCGCCTATCTGCGCTTATGCAAACGCGTACAATTTATGTTATGACCCATGATTCTATTGGATTAGGTGAAGACGGGCCCACCCATCAACCTGTCGAACATTTAGCAGCATTAAGGGCGATTCCAAATTTGAATGTTTTTAGGCCTGCAGATTCGATTGAGGTGGCGGAATGTTGGGCATTAGCTTTGGAAAATAAGACAACCCCGTCAGTTCTTGTCTTAACGCGTCAGAATCTTCCCTTTCTACGTCTTGATAAGAGAGAAGAAAATTTGAGCGGAAGAGGGGGCTATGTTTTAAGAGAAAACCACGAAGCTCAAATCACACTCTTGGCAACAGGTTCTGAAGTCTCAATCGCCGTAAAGGCAGAAGAAGAACTTAATAAAAAGGGAATTGCAACGCGGGTCGTCTCACTTCCGTGCTGGCGCCTTTTTGATCTTCAAGAAAAAGAGTATCGAGAAAAAGTTTTGAGACTTGATACAATAAGGATTGCAGTTGAAGCTGCTATTCCTTTTGGCTGGGAGAAATATACAGGTTCAGGAGAAAATTTTATAGGAATGCATGGTTTTGGAGCTTCGGGACCTTATCAAGATCTTTACAGACACTTTGGAATTACAGTAGAAGCTATAGTAGAATTGGCACTTAAAAAATTAAAGGAGAGATAAATGGCACTGCGCGTAGCAATTAATGGGTTTGGGCGTATTGGACGCCTTGTTTTTAGAGCAATTGCTGAGAATCATCATCAGGACCTGGAAGTCGTTGCGATTAATGATTTAGCCGATATTGAAAGTAATGCTTATCTCTTGCGTTATGATTCAGTTCATGGCCGTTTTCCTTATGAAGTAAAAACCTCTTCAACAGGAATTGATATAGGATTTGGCGAAGTTAAAGTTCTTGCCCAAGCTGATCCTGAAAATCTTCCCTGGAAAGATTTGAATATTGATATTGTTTTAGAATGTTCTGGCCGTTTCACTGAAAAATCAAAAGCAGAAAAACACCTTAAAGCAGGTGCAAAAAGAGTGTTAATTTCAGCTCCTGCAGAGGGGGCAGACTTAACTGTCGTCTATGGTGTTAACCATGACAAACTTTCACAGGACCACATTGTTGTGTCAAATGCATCTTGTACAACAAACTGCTTAGCACCTGTCGCATCTGTTTTACAAAAAGCAATTGGGATAGAGCGCGGTTACATGACGACAATTCATGCCTACACAGGGGATCAACGTCTTGTTGATACTTACCATAGTGATCCACGACGCTCTCGTGCCTCTGCATTGTCCATGATCCCAACTTCAACGGGCGCGGCTAAAGCTGTTGGTCTTGTTCTTCCTGAACTTAAAGGTAAATTAGATGGAACAGCCATTCGTGTGCCAACGCCGAATGTTTCATTGATTGACTTTAAGTTTGATTCCAAAAGAGAGACAACTGCCGCTGAAATTAACGGAGCGATTGAAAAAGCTGCTCAAGCTGAATTAAAGGGAATTTTAGGCGTTGTTAATGAGCCTCTCGTTTCCATTGATTTCAACCATAATCCATTAAGTTCTTCTTTTGATTTGACACAAACACAAGTCATTGAAGGTCGTTTCTGTCGAGTCTTGTCCTGGTATGATAATGAATGGGGTTTCTCAAACAGGATGGCAGATACAGCAAAAGCGATGGGTAAGTTTTTATAATATCCTAAAAAGTGTATCTGTTTTTTATAAATTAACAGATACACCTTTTCTTTATCTTTCAAATTTTCTACTTCACATTTCTCAAAACTCCACATATAGTCGCTACAGATAATAATAATTTATCTATGTGTATGTTTTAATTTTGAAAGGAGAGTGAGCAACGTGCTTGTAACAGTTCGCGATAATAATGTGGACCAAGCTTTACGTTCACTTAAGAAGAAAATGCAACGTGAAGGCGTGTTTCGTGAAATGAAACTTCGTCGTCATTTTGAAAAGCCTTCTGAGCGCAAGAAGCGCGAAAAAGCTGAAGCTATTCGGCGTATTCGTAAGCTTCAACGTAAACGCATCGAGCGCGATGG